>JBGTDO010000054.1:0-11805 GCA_041748235.1 Akkermansiaceae bacterium
ATCGACTAGGAATTTGACGAGGTTGAGGCGCGATTTTTCACCCCCCGAGAGGACGCCGCAGCGTTTTTCGACATCGGCGCGGCGGAAGAGGAAGGTTCCGAGGATGGCGCGGGCGTCTTCCTCGCGGAGGGTTGTGCAGGCACCCATGACCTCATCGAGAACAGTGTTGTATTCGTTGAGGGCTTCGGCGCGGTGCTGGGAGTAGTAACCTATTTTGGTGAGGTACCCTGCTTCGCGTTTTCCGGCGTCGATATCCAGCTCGCCGGCGAGGATTTTCAAAAGGGTGGTTTTGCCCGCTCCGTTGGGCCCTACGAGGACGATTTTGTCGCCGCGCTCGACGGTGAGATCTAGGTCTTTGTAAATTCGCTTTTCCCCGTAGGACTGGCCGACTTTTTGTAGATCGATGACCTTCTGGTTGGAGCGCGGGGGCTGCGGGAAAGCAAACTTGAAGGGCTTGCGTGGCGCGCGGGGCTTTTCGATTTTTTCGATTTTCTCGACGAGCTTGATACGGGACTGGACCTGTGCGGCTTTGGACCCGACCTGGCGGAAACGCTCGATGAACTCCTGGTGGGCTTCGATCTCCTTGTTCTGGTTCCGGTAGGCCTGGACTTGGAGTTCGTAGCGTTTTTCCCGTTGTTCAAGGTATGCCGAGTAGTTTCCGGTGTAGGAGAGCAGCTGGGCGGCATCGGGATCGATCTCGACAACGGTCTCGATCATGGTGTCCATGAAATCCCGGTCGTGGGAGATCATGAGGATGGCGCCTGAGTAGTTGAGAAGGTAGCGCTGGAGCCAGAGGAGGGACAGGAGGTCAAGGTGGTTGGTGGGCTCGTCAAGCATCAGGAGGTCCGGCTCCATGACGAGGAGCTGAGCGAGGTGGGCGCGCATCACCCAGCCACCGGAAAATTCCCGGGCGGGCTTGGGAAAGTCGTCCTGCTTGAAGCCGAGGCCCGCGAGGATTTTTTTGGCTTTGGGCTCGAGTTGGTAGCCGTTTAGAAGAGTGAATTGGTCCTGGGCTTTGGCGAACTCCGGAGTGGAGAGATCTCCGGATTTTTCACCCTCGCGGATGGTGCGGAGCAGACCGATCATTTCTGGGGTGATGCCCATGGCGATCTCGAGGATGGTCTCATCGGTGGGCTCGCCGGCCTCCTGTGGGAGGTATCCGGTGATAGCGTATTCATCGCGATCGATAGTGCCTTCGTCGGGCTGGTCCTCATTGAGGATCATGCGAAAGAGAGTGGATTTTCCGGCTCCGTTGGGGCCGACGAGGGCTACGCGTTCGCCCCAATTGATGGACATCTCGGCTTCGCGGAGAAGGGTGCGGCCGCCGAGCGTCTTGGTCAGTTTCTTGATCGTTAACACAGCGATGGCGTAGTCCGAGGTGAAGAAAACTTCAAACCTAATATGAGAGAGCGTGGACGTCCGGCAACAAGTCGGGTTGTACAGCAGAAAACGAGTAGCCACAAACGGCTACACCCGCGCATCCTGTGAACAAGATGCGCGGGTGAAGTGTTTCGCTGTTTCTCCGGGGGGAAGAGCTGCAGTTCTCTGGGGGGAAGAGGTGGCAGTTCTCTGGGGGGAAGATGTGCCGATTTGTGGGGGGAAATCTGTTGGGAAAACGGACTAGGCTGCCGCAGTCTCGTTGGCTATGTTGGAGATCTCGGTGAGAAGCTTGTCCGTTTTCTCTTCTTCTCCGAGTGTCTGGCCAAGGAGCTCGGCTACCTCTTTGTGGCCGAGGCGCTTTGCGTATGCGGTGAGGCTGCCGTAGGTGGCGATTTCGTAGTGCTCGACTTTCTGGGCGGCGCAGATAAGCGCGGCATCAAGAGCTTGGGAATCAGAGTATTCGTCCTCGAGCTCGTGAGCTTCGCTGAGGAGTCCCTCCATGGCGTCGCATTTCTTGGCACGGGCGGCGAGGCCAAGTTTCTCGAAGATTTGCTTCAGGCGTTCGATCTGCTGTTCGGTCTCCTTGGCGTGAGCGGTGAAGGCCTCGCTGAGCTTTTTCTCCTTGGCTGCTTTGGCCATTTTCGGGAGGGCTTTGAGGAGGTGCTTTTCGGCCCAAAGAATGTCGCGGAGCTGGTCGACCATCAGGCTGTAGAGTTCGGTATTGGAGGATTTCATAGTGTTGTTATAGTGTCTGGTTTGCGGGTGGGGGTGGCCAGCGAGGACCCTTTAGCAATTCGGTTGCCATTCCATCCCTCCTTTATTTTGCGGGCATTGTAGTCGCAGCCGGATTTGTGCGGCGCGATTTTTTGCAAGGGTGGACGCACGAGTGCTTTGCAGATCGCATGCCGTGGCAGCGCTTCCCTAACAGACAGGTGCTTGCCCTCAGGCGGGTTGCTGCTGGGAGATGCAGTGGAGGGTGCCGCCTTCCTGAACTAGATCGAGGCAGTCGATCGGGATGATCTCGCGGCCGGGAAAGAGTTCGCCGATGATGCCTATGGCTCGGCCATCGTTGCGGGGCTGCCGGAAGGTCGGTACGAGGACAGCGTAGTTAAGGATGAAGAAATTGACGTAGGAGGCCGGAAGAACGGGGAGCCTCCAGCCGGGAATCTCGCAGGCTTGGGGAAGGTGGATCGGAATGATCTCGTACATTCTGCCGGAGGGAGTGAGGAAGTTTTTCAGTCGTTGGAGATTCTCCCCGAGGGGCGCGTGGTTTGGGGAGTCGGTATCGGGCTCCTGACAGGCGAGGAGGGTGGTGGGGTCGGTGAAGCGGACGAGATCGTCGATGTGGCCGTCGGTATCATCGCCCTCGATGCCTTGTTTGAGCCAGAGGATCTCAGTCACGCCGAGGGTTTGGCGGATTTTCTCCTCGGAATCCTCGCGCGTGAGATGATGGTTCCGGTTCGGATTGAGGAGGACGGCCTCGGTTGTGAGGAGTTGTCCCTCGCCGTTGATCTCGATGGCTCCGCCTTCGAGGATCATGCCTCCTTTGTATATATCGAGTTGAAGCGAGGTTGCGACGCGGGAGGGGATCAGGTTGTCGAGATCCCATGGGGCGAACTTGCCCCCCCAGGCGTTGAACTCCCAATCAGTTACTGCGATTTCTCCGGTCTCGCGGTGCTTGATGAAGATGGGGCCGTGATCGCGGCACCAGACGTCGTTATTCGGGTGGTCGAAGAGCTGTATGTTAGCCGGGTTCGTCCTGGATTGGTTGCAGATCGCGGCAATGGCGGCGTGAGCGGTGCCAGGAGCATTGATGCGGACCGTCTGGAAGCGGGAGATGGCTGCGGCGATTTCGGCGAATTTTCTCCAGATGAGGTCCTGTTTCGCGCCGCCCCAGTGGCGGGGGTCGTCCACGGGCCAGGAGAGCCAGGTGGCGGATTGCGGGGCCCACTCGGCGGGCATGTAGAAACCTTTTTGTGCGGGAGTCATCGTCGGAAAAAGTCGTTTTTTAGAAGTGGAACTTCAAGAACAAGATGCCGCTTGGTGGGCGGGATAATTCCATTGCCTTTTCAGGACCTAGAGGGCGATAGTCGGCCCGCCTTATGCTTTTGAAATCCTTTTTTATCTATCAGCTCCGTCTGTCGGTGTTGCTTGCGCTGTTTTGTGGCGGAGCGTCATGGGCGAAAGAGGAAGGAAAGGTCGAGATATCTGCTGACACGCCACCTGCCAAGGAAACGCCGCTTGATCCGGAAAAGGTGACGGAGGAGCTGAGGGGAGAGAGCACAGCAAAGGATGGCGATAAGGATGCTCTCGCGAAGGACGGGGAAAATGAAAATGAAGAGGTGGCTGTCGAGGACGAGGCGGCGGCCGAGGCAGCTGAGGCGGAAGCCGCGGCAGTTGCCAGACCGGTCTCTGCGGACATGGTCCAGGTTTATGGTTGGAGAGAGCTGGTTCTGATCGAGGGGATGGAGGATACTGTGCACGCGAAGCTGGATACCGGGGCTTATACCAGCTCGATCCACGCGGAGGAGAAGGAGCTTTTTGAACGCGACGGCAAGAAGTGGGTGCGTTTCATTGTGACGGAGCCGCGGGAACAGGATTCGCGGCGAGTGCGAATCGAGGCACCGCTGGTGAGAATTGCTAGGATCAAAGAGCCGGGCGGGGAATCCACGACCCGCGAAGTGGTGAGGCTGGCTTTCAAGATCGGCGAGCGCAAGCTGCGCGGAGAGTTCAATCTCAACAACCGCGCCAACATGCTCTCTCCGGTGCTGATTGGTCGGACGACCATCCGCGAGCTAGGATGGATCGATTCATCGCGGACCAATCTGGCGGATAAAAAGATCATGCGCTAGGGGCTGAACGGACCACTAATGAGCGCCCAACTGAAACTGCTGACCGCTGTGATCGTGCTGATAGCGGTCGGCGCTGGACTCGCGGGCTACAAATCCCGTGTGCTGCAGGTTCCTTTCTGGGAAGGCGAGCGGGTGGACGAGTGGTTGGTGGAGGCGAAGGTTTCGTTTGTGGCAACCGGGCGGCAGGTCAAGGCGCGGCTGTCGTTGCCGTCCGATGCGATCGATCAGAGCGCGGGGCAGGAATCCGGCTCGCTTGGGTATCATTATACGGTAGAAAAAGCTCCACCGGAGGAATACACGGCGGTGTGGTCGGCGGAGGCGAGGGAGGACGCGCAGGCGCTGTATTATCGGGTACGTTTCAAAGAAGGATTGTTAAGCGGCGGCGAGCCTGAACCAGCGGTGGGCGTGCCCCCGGCTCCGGATGTTCCAAATCTGCCAGGCTCCCTCGGTATGGCGGCAAAGAGTATCGTATCCCGGGCAAAAGCGGTTTCGGCGGATCCGGATTCGCTTTTCGTGGCGCTTTTCGAGCAGCTGAAAGGCGGGATTGCCTCGCAGGAATACGTTCTGGTGAAGAGGCACTACGAGCGGGAGGGGATGGCGGACCCGAACATTTCCATGGGCATTGATCTGCTTGGCATGGCTGGAGTCCCGGCCCGGCTGGCATACGGAGTGCAGTTAAATGAGGCGAACAGCGGGCAGCCTCCGGTTCCACTTCTGGAGTATTATGACGGCGCGTTCTGGAAGGTGCGGGATCCGCTGGATCCTTCAAAAGTCTTGGACGGCCGCGAGATGTTCGTGTGGCATCGCGGCGGCGGCCCATTGCTGGATGTAACCGGGGGGGAGAACTCGCGGGTCAGCTTCACAGTGGTGAAGGACCGCATCCCGCTGGCGACGCTGACAGACCTGCGGGATTCGCCGCTTCTCGTTTCCACCATCCTCGCGCTGCCGGCTTCGGAGCGGGCGGTTTTCCGTTATATCGTGTTAATACCCTTGGGTGCCTTCGTGGTGGTCTTGATGAGAAATCTGGTTGGCATACCGACGCTGGGGACATTCATGCCGGTGCTCCTCGCGCTGGCACTGCTAGAACTCCCTCTGGTGCAGGGTCTGGTGATGTTTTCCTTGCTGGTCGGCGCGGGGCTGTGGTTCCGTTTTCTGCTTTCACGGATGAATCTTCTGGTGGTGCCGCGGGTCGCGGCCTGCGTGGTGATCGTGACGCTGCTAATGATGCTGATGGGAGTGGTTAGTCACAAGTTGGGCATGAGCGTGGGAATCAAGATCACGCTGTTTCCGATGATTATCATAGCCTGGACGCTGGAGCGGATGTCGCTGATCTGGGAGGAGGAGGGGAAGCGCAGCGCGTTCACTCAGGTGGGCGGCACGATTCTCGTGGCAGTCTGTGCCTACTGGTTCATGAAGGTCTCCCAGGTGCAATACTGGGCGTTTTACTTCCCCGAATTGCTGCTGATTCTTTTGGCGGGAATATTGCTGATCGGGCGTTACACCGGCTACAGGGTTTCCGAGTTGATTCGTTTTAAAACCTTTTCCAATGCCTGAGCGCGGGGTGAAAAAGACAGCCCAGGCGGCCGATCATAAATGGTGGCACCGGTTTCTCCGGACGCCTGGGGAGCTGCGGGAACTCGGCGTGGTGGGCATCAACATGCGCAACGCCCGCTACCTGCTGCCAAACAATCCGCGCCGGCTTTATGATCTCGTGGACAACAAGCTCCGCACGAAAGCTCTGGCCGAGGCCGAGGGGCTGACGGTAGCGGAGACCTACGGCGTTCTGCGGACGCCCCATGACGCGAACGCAGTGGAGAAGCTGCTAGCCACCAGAGAGGCCTTTGTGATCAAACCTGCACGCGGCTCCGGGGGGAAAGGGATCATGGTGATCGACAAGCGAAACGGGAAAAACTTTGTGAAGCCGAGCGGCACCGAGGTCACTCCTGGCGAGCTGAAGAACCATGTTTCCAACATCCTTGCGGGACTCTTCAGCCTTGGAGGGAAACGGGATTGGGCGCTCATCGAATATCGCGTCCAGCCGGCCCCGATGCTGACGGCGATGAGCTTCCAAGGTGCTCCGGACATCCGCGTGGTTATGCTCCACGGCTATCCGGTGATGGCCATGCTGCGGGCCTCGACCAAGGAATCCGATGGCCGCTCCAATCTCCACCAGGGCGCAATCGGGATTGGGATCGACATCGCCACCGGGCGCACCGTCCGGGCGATACACCATGGCCGGGCGGTGACGACTCATCCGGATCTGGGAATTAATCTGATCGGGATTCAGATGCCGGAATGGCAGCGAATCCTGCACATGGCGGTCACATGTTATGAAATGACCGGGCTGGGATATCTAGGGGTGGATCTTATGATAGACGACACCCTAGGCCCGCTGATGATTGAGGTGAACGCGCGGCCGGGGCTTGCGATCCAGATGGCCAATGGTATAGGACTGCTCAAACGCCTTGAGCCTGTGGTGGCGGAGCATCGCAAAAATCCGATGGCTGACATGGCGGGTAAAATTGCCTTTTCCTGCAGGCATTTCGGGGCTGTTGGAGCGGTGCCTGAGGCCGCTTCCGCGACGCCGTGAAGGTGAATAATCTTCATTTAAAGAGGGCTTTTTAGCCTTGCCAACGGAGGTCGAGCCAGTAGGTTCGCCCTCCGTTTTTCTTTTGTCTGGTGAGCGGTTGGAGCCCCGGTGCCCACCAGACGCTACTTTTCCGGGGCAATTGTCGGAGGAAAACGAAACCAAACTAACCAAACACTAACCATACCAAATGAGTACTGCCACCGCAGAACCCACCAACCAAGAGCTCAGTGACCTGATCGATTCTAAGTTTCGCGAATTCCGCGAAGGTTCGATTGTAAAAGGCACGATCCTCGAAATCCGCCCGCAGATCGTCCTCGTGGACATCGGCTACAAGTCCGAGGGCGCGATCCCATCCAACGAATTCGAGGACGAGGAAATCGAAGTCGGCGAAGAAATCGAAGTCCTTCTCGAAAGGCTCGAAAATGATGAAGGCATGGTCGTTCTCTCCAAAGAGAAAGCCGCCTACAAGCAGAACTGGGACAAGATTGTCAAAGTCTATCAAGACGGCGGCCTCGTTCGCGGCAAGGTCAAGGCAGTTGTCAAAGGCGGCCTCACCGTCAACGTCGGCGTCGAAGCCTTCCTCCCAGGTTCGCAAGTGGATATCATCCCACCGAAAGATCTCTCCGAATACGTCGGCAACGTTTACGAATTCAAAATCGTTAAGGTCAATGACGAGCGCAAGAACATCGTTCTCTCCCGCCGCGAGGTCATCGAGGCCGAGCGTTCCGAGCAGCGCCAGCAGTTCCTCACCACGGTCAAAATCGGCGACCGCGTCGTCGGCGCGATCAAAAACATCACCGATTTCGGTGCCTTCGTGGATCTCCAAGGCATGGACGGACTCCTGCATATCACCGATATGTCGTGGGGCCGTATCAATCATCCTTCCGAGCTGCTTCACATCGGCCAGTCCGTGGATGTCGTCATCCTGGATGTGGATCGCGAAAAAGAGCGCGTTTCGCTCGGCCTCAAGCAAATGTCCGACAACCCATGGGAAGACATCGAGCGCAAGTACCCGATCGGCCAGCAGGTCAAAGGTCAGGTCACCAAGCTCCTTCCTTATGGAGCGTTCATCGAAATCGAGCGCGGCGTCGAAGGCCTTGTGCACGTTTCCGAGCTCAGCTGGGTCAAGCGTATCACCCGCCCGTCTGACGTTCTCGAACTTGGTCAGGAAATCACTGCTGTCGTCCTCGGCATCAGCATCGACGAGCAGAAGATTTCTCTCGGCGTGCGCCAGCTCGAAGGCAACCCATGGGACGAGATCGAACTCCGTTACCCGGTCGGCGCGACCATCCACGGCCCTGTCCGCAACCTTACGGCCTACGGCGCGTTCGTGGAACTGGAAGAAGGCATCGATGGCATGATTCACGTCTCCGACATGTCCTGGACCCGCAAGATCAACCATCCTTCCGAAGTTCTCAAAAAGAACGACGAGATCGAGGCTGTCGTGCTCGCAATCGACAAGGGCAACCAACGCGTTTCCCTCGGCATCAAGCAAACCGAGAACGACCCATGGTCCGCCATCGACGACCGCTTCAAGGTCGGCGATCTGGTCAAGGGCACGGTTGCGAAAATCGCTTCCTTCGGAGCCTTCGTCTCACTCGACGGCGACATTGATGGCCTCATCCACATATCGCAGCTTAGCGAGGATCACGTGGAGAAGGTCAAAGACGTCATCAAGGTCGGCGACGAAATTGAAGCCCGCGTCATCAAGGTTGACAAGGTCGAGCGCCGCATTGGCCTCTCGATCAAGGCGGTTGGCTACTCGGAAGAGCAGCTCAAGAAAGAAAGCGCCAGCTTCGAGAGCCTCCGCCCATCCAGCGAGATGGTTGGCCTCGAGCAAGCCTTCAACCTTGCCGCAGCCGCTTCCGAAGAGTGGAGCCCAGGCGACGAAGACTAAATTCAAATCGGGCCGGGGCAACCCGGCCACGACTCAACAAAAAAACCGTATGGGTTCCCCCCATACGGTTTTTTTGTGCTACTCTAGTTCACTCTGCAGCCCTTGGACTGCACGCCGTTCGATGAGCCAATTGAATTTACATTACCTGAAATAAACCGGTGTCTGCAATTCACCACGCTGGGATCTTGTTGGGTCGGGGTTCCGGGCGTCCTTCCAAGCCACTCCTGCACGGCTCAGTTCCTGCAAAGCTCCTGATCCACCTCCGCTAATGAGCCCCCACCTTCCTACCCCTGCCGCCGTCCGGATTCCTCGCCGGTCCCGATCATCGGCGGAATCTCTCTCGGGCATCTGGGCGGTCACCTTGACGTCCGCCCTGCTCGCCGGACTGTATTTCGGCAGGGAAGTTTTGGTTCCGTTGGCCTTGGCGGCGCTCATCACGTTTCTGCTTGCCCCTGTGGCGAACCGGTTGGAGCGCTGGCTGGGGAGGATCGCGGCGGTGCTGGTGACGATGATGCTGGTCTTGGGTGGTGCCGTTACCTTGGGCTGGACCCTCGGCAGGCAGGCAGTCGATCTCGCCTACCAGCTGCCAAGCTACGAGGAGAACATCCGCGCGAAGTTGATATCGATTCAAGGGCAGGGTAGCGGAGCAATCAGCAAGGTCTCCGAGACGATGGAAGATTTGAAAAAGGATCTGCCTGGAGCGAAGGACGAGGGCGATCTCGCGGGACAGAGCGAAAACGAGCCGATGCCGGTAGAAGTGGTCGACAATGCCTCGGAGAAACCGATGGAAATGATCCGCTCGATGGCTGCGCCGGTGCTGGGACCACTGGGAATGAGTGCTCTCGTGATACTGCTCGCGACTTTCATGCTGCTCAAGCGCGACGACCTCCAAGGAAGGGTGATTCGCCTGATCGGCCAAGGCAGGATCAGTGCGACCACCCGCGCGATGAATGATGCCGGTACGCGTGTCAGAAAGTACTTGTTGATGCAGTTGGTGGTGAACGTGACCTACGGCATTCCGCTGGCGATCGGCCTCTATTTCATCGGTGTGCCGAACGCGATCCTGTGGGGCGCGCTCGCCGCGGTCCTACGATTCATCCCCTACATCGGCCCGTGGATCGCGGCGGCTTTCCCGATTCTGTTGTCGCTGGCGGTTGCACCCTCGTGGGTGGCACCAATGATGGTCATCAGCCTTTTCGTGGTGCTAGAACTTATCAGCAACAACGTGTTGGAGCCTTGGCTCTACGGTTCCAGCACCGGCGTTTCGCCGATTGCATTGATCATCGCAGCCGTTTTCTGGACTTGGTTGTGGGGGCCGGTGGGGCTGGTAATGGCCACGCCGATCACCGTTTGCCTCGTGGTAATGGGGCGCCACATCCCGAGTCTTGCATTCCTCAGCGTGGTGCTTGGTGAGGAAGAGGCGCTCACGCCCTCTGAAGACTTCTACCGCAGGCTGCTGAAACAGGGGGAACATGACGAGATGGAGCTGGCAGAGGCATTTCTCAAGACTAACTCGCTCACCGAGCTTTACGACACCATGCTGATACCGGTGATCATCGCATGCGAGGAGGATTACCGCACCGGGTCAATTGATGCAGATCAACACAACGATATATCCCAGGCGTTGACCGAGCTCGTTGAAGACCTTGAGGACCGCCAGATAAATTCGTTAGAAACCGCTGACGGAACATCGTATCATCCGGCTTGCCGGGTGCAGTGCCTTGCCGCCCGCGGCGAGCGCGATCGAATCGCCGGGGCGATGGCGGTTCATGTCTTGCGACAGCAGGGCTTCGATGCGGCGAACATACCCGCTACGAGGGCCATCAACGAGTTGATCGCCTCCTTGGAACGAGATTTGCCGGACTTGGTCTGCATTTCCGTAGTTGAGCCGTCGAAAGCGGTTCATGCCCGCAAATTGTGCCAGCGGATCCGCCGGGTGCTGCCAGAGCAGCGGATCGTCGTCGGCCTTTGGGGCCGGGAAGAGAATATCGATGAAGATGCCGAGATTTTGCGTGAGGCTGGGGCGGAGGAGATTTTTACCAATGTCGCGGATCTCAGTGCCCATGCCGACCGCCTTGCGTTGCACCTGGCGGAGCAAACCGAGCCCCCGCAGCGGCCGGAAGACGAGGAAGACCGCCTGCTCGCGCTGAATCGCCTCGGGCTCGTAAACCCGGATCGAGAACCGGTGCTGGACCATATCACGGAAAAGCTCGCGAGGATTTTTGAAGCCCCCATGACTGCGATCACGCTGGTCGACCGAGAGCGGCAGTTGTTCAAGGCCCACACCGGCCTGCCTGAAGGGCTCGCTGAGGATGAAGACTCGCCCCGTGACTTGTCGATCTGCGGGCATGTGGTGGCCGCCGATGGTCTCGTGGTCGTCAAAGATCTCCAACGCGACCGCCGCTTTGCGAAAAACCCGATGCTCACCAAGCACAGCATACGCTTTTATGCCGGCGTGCCGATCCATGCTTCGAACGGGCAGCCGATCGGAGCGCTTTGCATCATGGATAGCTCACCGCGCGGCTTCTCGAAACGCGAGCAGCGGATGCTTGAGGAGAACGCTGCGGAAGTGGCGGAAGAGCTTGAGCGGATGGCGGAGATCGCGTTGCCTACTTGACCTGTGCCACCGTCATAGGGGGAATTCCTTGCGGCGTCCGACGAAGCTATCGTCTCGAAGATCTAGCGACAATACGTTCAGACAACACGGATCGCCCGGCGGAAAGTGATGTCCGATATTCCGACAAACGAGAGCGCCAGAATGGTATGGCACATTGGCGTTGAAAGGCGGTCGAGGCCGTGGATGTGCGGGATCTCCACAGCGCCGAGAATCAGCGGGCGGTTCCTTGAAACGATAAACATCGTAGCCGCTACAGCAGGCTGTCGCGTTCCGATGCTAGCCGGCTGCGTCTTCCTCGATCCCGGTGCGGCTGCTCGCGGATTTTCCCGAAGTTGGATCATTTTGAGCGGTATTTTCATCCGGCTGCGCGTGGGTCAGCTCGGTATCTGGGATGTGGCAGTCCTCACCATTGCACGCGAGATTGGAGTCCTGCTCGGTGTTTTTCTCTGCCCGCTTCACATCATCTTTA
>JBGTDO010000055.1:0-18918 GCA_041748235.1 Akkermansiaceae bacterium
TCCGGTTTTTGGGCGGCATGGCGGATGCAATCCGCCGCCACGGCACAAAAAGACCGGCGACCCCGGAGGATCGCCGGCCTTGCTGAGGAACACGTCCTGAATCAATCTAGCGGCGGCGGCGAAGCAGGATGAGCGACCCAAGTGCACCGAGGAGCGCGGCGGAGGGCTCTGGGATGGCGAATGTCTGGCCCACGTTGATCACTCCAGGTGTCGCGCCTGTGTCGGACTGCGCAAAGGTGAAATCGGCAGCTTCGATACCAGTCCCCATGTTGAAGATCGAGGATGTTGCGGTGGGGGATGTTCCGGTCTCAGCGACACCGACGTCCGTCGAAGTGACACCCGTTGCAGGACCACTGGTGGCTGCGAACGCTCCTTCGTAGGACAGGAAAGTTCCTGGGGTAAACGAAGCGTCAGAGGTGAGGCTGATGGCGAAACCATCCGGCGCGCCGTTCTGGAGACCGGGAGTCAAGACCGTGTAAAGGGTAATGGTTCGGTTCATAGGATCGTTGGCGATAGGAACGACCGCTCCCATGGTGGCCATTGTCGCCAGGTCGAACGAACCATAAAGTGCACCGTTCGAACCGTTGTACAGATCCAGCGTGTAGTTCCCGATTGCTGTCGTCGTCCCGCTACGGAACGCGATCTCGACGAATTCGTTCTCGTCGGCTGACGGAGTCCCGTTGTCGTAGTGGAATTCGTTGATCCAGATGTGAGCTGCTTGGCTTGATACCGTTGCGAGGACGGAGAGGGCCAGGATGGCCAATGATGTTGATTTCAATTTCATATGTTGGTAATGTAATTTGAATGGGGGACGCCGAACTGGGGGCCGACCGAGCCGAAGCTAGTGGAGAGCACCCCTCATGCCAGCAGGTGTTCGGGGCGGATTCGTCACCTAGTCACACGAGCGCCAGCGATTGAGAAGGGGAGACGATCCATCGTCCACGCTCTGGAGCGCTGTTGGAGGTCAGAAACGGGAAAGGATGCAAAGATTGACCCGCGCATAAAGCAGGTGATTAGTCGGGTGCGCACGGCACAATTTGAAGGAAGGATTCGGCGATCTTCATGCCAATTTTTTGCGGAGGCTCTCTCGGGTGATGCTTCGAGGTCGCGGTCGCTCGGACAACTGACCTGACGCATCTTGACCTTGGTTGAGACAAGCTTGAGGGCGCGATGCGAGCGACTTCGGTCTGCTATGCGGACTTCGGAAACTCCGGCTGAATGATAACCTGCTGGGGGTGTTTTGGCCCGCCCGACGTGAGATTCACACTCTGTTTTTTCGCGGCCTGGACGGAAAGCCCCTTGCGAAACACCAAGGTCGTTGTATCTGGGAAGATGACCTCCCCCCTGCGTTCACCCGGTAGCAAATTTCGAGATGTGATGGCCCGACGAGTCCAATCACAAACAGACGTAAAACTCCGCCCCGTCGTGAGTTGTTGTTTCCTGATATTCGGCCTGCTCTCTGCTCCCGCGCAGGCGCAGCAGGATTGGACAACCAGAAGCTCCGGGGTCACTCAGTCGCTTCGGGGCGTCACTTACGGCGCCAGCAGGTTTGTCACCGTTGGACAGGGAGGCACGATCCTGACTTCCGCTGATGGAATAAGCTGGCGCGGCCCCAGCTCCGGAACTGATGCCTTGTTGTTAGATATCACCTTTGGTAACGGCAGCTTTGTCGCTGTTGGACAAGCGCAGAAACCGGGCGAATCGGGTACGATCTTGACCTCCTCCGACGGTGAGATCTGGAGCGGACGCAGCTCCGAGACAACCAGTTCGCTTCGTGCGGTCACCTCCGGCAACGGCCGTTTTGTAGCTGTGGGAGATCGGGGGACCATCCTAACCTCCGCAACCGGCGAGACCTGGACGGCAGGCTCGTCCGGCACAAGCAATATCTTGGCGGGCCTCACCCATGGGGGGGGCACGTTCGTTGCAGTGGGTGCTCTCGGGACGATCCTGACCTCCGCTGATGCACAGACCTGGACCAGCCGCAGCTCCGGCACTTCCAGCTGGCTCACTGGTGTCACATACGGTAACAACAGCTTTGTGGCTGTGGGTAGCGGGGGGGTGATCCTGACCTCTGGTGACGGAGTGACGTGGACTAGCCGCAGTTCCACCACAACTATGCCGCTTGAGAGCCTCGCCTATGCCAACGGCAGCTTCGTGGCAGTGGGAGGGGAAGGCACGGTTCTAGTTTCCACCGACGGTGTATCTTGGAGCGCCCGCACCTCCGGGACAACCAGCCTACTTCGTTCGGTCACCTACGGCAACGACAGCTTTGTGGCAACAGGAGACTCGGGCACGATCGTCCAGAGCGTAACTGGGTTCCAGAAATGGGCGGCCTTTTACGAGAATCTGCATGGCAAGCCGGCGGGAACCCTTTCTGATCTGACGGGAGACAGCGACAACGATGGCATGACCGAACTCTTGGAATATGCTCTTGAAAGCCGGGGAACCGATCCCTTTGTGCCGGATGCTGCGGTGCTTCCGGCGGCCGCAATCATCGACGGGGCGCTAGTTCTCGATTACCCCCGGGAAGCGTTAAAAACGGACGTTACCGTGGGGGCGCAGTTGTCCTCCAACTTGACGCAGTGGTATTCCGTTGGGGATACTGGTGCCCCTTCCGGATTCAGTGACATAGCATCTGGCATGGAGGGAGCTGTGGAGACACGCCGTGCTTCAGTTCCACTTTCTGCGGGCGGCCGGTACTTCCTTAGGATTGCTGCCACCTTGAATCGCTGATTAAGCCCGCCATAGGTTTTCGTTGTTGTCGCGCCTCTTCGGCTGCACTCATCCTCGCGGTTGGGTGCCAACTGCAATGCCTCCATTGTGACGCTTCTAGTGCCTGACGCTGAACCAGCAGTGTCAGACAGTCGGAAAATTGGGCAGTGATTCAGCTCCGAGCCTGGAAATAAGTATTCAGTCCCCTCGGTTGTGCTTCGTGTTCCTGAAGCGGATTCCGGGCAGGCGGGAGGCGTGTGCGCTCCCCCCGACGCAAAAACGGCGGCCGATTGCTCGGTCCGCCGTTTGAGAGGAGTCGCCTTGGTCGTAGACCGGGCGTGACGCTTAGATGCCTTTTTTGACGACGTCGTCGAGGAGATCGATCACGCGGTTGGAGTAGCCCCACTCGTTGTCATACCAGCTGACGAGCTTGAAGAAGGTCGAGTTCAGCTCGATGGAGGAGCCGGCGTCGAAGATCGAGGATGCCTTGTCGTGAATGAAGTCGGTGGAGACGACTTCGTCTTCGGTGTAGTTGAGGATGCCTTTGAGGTAGGTTTCGGAAGCCTTTTTGAGGGCTGCCTTGATCTCGGCGAGGGAGGTCTCCTTCTCGGTCTTCACGGTGAGGTCGACTGCGGAAACGGTCGGTGTCGGGACGCGGAAGGCCATGCCGGTGAGCTTGCCGGCTACTTCAGGGCAGACGAGCGCGACGGCCTTGGCGGCGCCGGTGGTGGAAGGAATGATGTTGATGGCTGCGCTGCGGCCGCCCTTCCAATCCTTTTTCGAAGGTCCGTCCACAGTCTTCTGAGTGGCGGTGTAGGAGTGGATGGTGGTCATCAGGCCTTCCTTGATGCCGAATCCTTCTTTCAGAAGGACGTGGACGAGAGGTGCAAGGCAGTTCGTGGTGCAGCTGGCGTTCGAAATGATGTGGTGCTTTGCTGGATCGTACTGGTCGTCGTTGACGCCGATGACGAGGGTGATGTCCTCGCCCTTGGCAGGTGCGGAGATGATGACTTTTTTGGCACCTGCGGTGATGTGACCCTTGGCTTTTTCCGCTTCGGTGAAAAGGCCTGTGGATTCGATCACGACGTCAACACCGAGCTCTTTCCAAGGAAGACCGTCCGGGGTGCGGGCGGAGACGACTTTGATCTCGTGGCCGTTGACGACGATGATGTCGTCTTCTTCAAGATCAGGAGAAGACTTTTTCGAGGAAACTTCGCCGTCGAACTTGCCCTGGGTGGAGTCGTATTTGAGGAGGTATGCGAGGTTGTCGGCTGGGACGATGTCACCGACGGCGGCGACTTTGAAAGTTTTGCCGAGGTGGCCTTGTTCGACGAGTGCACGGAAGACGAGGCGTCCGATGCGTCCGAATCCGTTGATGGCGATGGTTGTCATATGTTTGCTGTTTGAAAGGTCTAAAGACCGGTTGGTGATTTGCAGCGAACGATCTTTCCGGCCGCAGCGGCGGGATTGTGCATGCTTGGGGAGAAGCGTCAACCCTCCTCTAAGTAGGGAGCAAAGCCAGAAAAACAGGCATTTCAGGAGCAAAACAAAACCTTGAATCCGGCCGTTTCGGCGATGAGCCTGGAGCGCAATCCGAGACTCTGGAGGTGGGGTTCGTAGGGTAACTGACGGTTGGCGACGAGGTGAAGGGTGCCTCCGCGTTTGAGGGATCTGGCTGCGGTGGTGAGGAAGGCGCGGCCCAAATCTACATCCTTCGCTTGCCCGCTGTGGAATGGCGGGTTGGTGATGATGTGGTCGTAAGCTTGCGGGAGGCCGGTGGTGACGTCGTGCCAGTGGAAACTGACGGGGGCGCCTGCGGGGAGATTTCTGCGGGCGCAGGCGAGGGCGCGCGCGTCGGCCTCGAAGAGATCGATGCGGGAAATTTTCGGAGCTTTTTCCAATGCGGCGTGGCTGAGGTATCCCCAGCCGGCTCCGAGGTCAGCCACCTCGCCGCGCAGGGATGGCGGGAGGTGAGTGGCAAGGAGGGCGGAGCCGGGATCGACGTGATCGGCGCTGAAGATACCTGGCTCTACTACAAAATTAGTAGAAGGGAGCACGCGGGGCTGGGAGAGTTCGCGCCATCCCTGAAGAATCTCTTGATTCCATGGTTCTTGATTGGTTGCAGCGAAGGCGCGGCACTTGTTTTTCGAAATGGAGAACAGGAGCGGTGTGGCGCGGGAGAGTTCTTTTTCAAAACGTGATGCGCCTGCGGTATTGGCGATGGCGGTGATAAGCGTGCCGCCGGGTGCGAGGTGGTCGTGCGCACGGGCGAAGCCGGCGAGGACCTCGTCTTTGGATTTTCCGGGAAGGAAGAGGATGGTGGAAAAGGTTCCGTTGATCTCAGGAACCATTTTCATTCCACGCCGTGCGCACGCATCGGCCAAGGGCTTGAGCGGCTGCCAGCCATTGATGTCAGAAACTGCGAGAAGATCGGGATGTGGCTCCGCGCCGAGGAAGAGGGAGGCCGCGCCGGGGGCGCCGTGCTGCCGGAGGGCGAGGAGAAGAGTTTCAAGGGCGGGGTTCATTGGATTAGTTTTCCCAGCTCACCATTAATGATGCTTTCGCAATCGAGGATCTGCTGGGCGCGGCGGCCACGCGCTTGCTCGGCGAGCTGTTCAAGCGCATCGATGTCGTAGAGATAGACTTCTTCAATTTCGCCGACTGCGTGGTCGATATCGCGTGGGACAGCGATATCAATGAGGAAGAGTGGCCGGAATTTCCGTGCTCGGCGGACGGATTCGACTTCCTCGCGGTGGATTACTGTGTGAGGCGCACCGGTGGAGGAAATGACGACGTCGACGTCCTCAAGGACTCTTGTCCAATCATCGAAACGGACGGCTTTTCCGTTCATTTCTCTAGCGAGCTCGATTGCGCGCTCGTGGGTTCGATTGGCGACGATGATCGATTTCGCGCCGCGGGACACAAGTGCCTGGGCGGTGAGGCGGCTCATTTCTCCGGCACCCAGCACCATGACTTCGCTGTCTTTGAGATGGCCGAAAATTTTCTCAGCCAGCTCCACCGCGACGTTGCCGATGGATGTGGAGCCTTCCTGGATGCTCGTTTGAGTGCGGACCTTTTTTCCGACACCGAAGCCTTTCTGGAAAAGTTTGTTGAGGATCGGCCCGGTGGTGCCGGCGGCGTGGGCGGCCTGATAGGCAAGCTTTACCTGCCCGAAGATCTCCGTCTCGCCCAGTAGCATGGAGTCGAGACCGCAGACCACGCGGCACAGGTGGCGGGCCGCCTCCTTGTGATCATATCGGTAAAAAGGTTCCTCATGTCCGTGGACCTTTTCCGCAAGACTGCCTTCGAGCGATCTAACAGCTGACGAGATGTCATCGGCAGCGATGTAGAACTCAGTGCGGTTGCAGGTAGAGATCACCACGGCCTCGGCGGCACCCGACATGCTGAGGAGGTTTTTCGCAGCGTCGCCAAGGCGGGTGTTGCCCACGGCAAATCGCTCCCGCACCTCCACGGGTGCCGTCTTGTAATTCAATCCCAAGCAAACCAATTCCATCAGATAAAAGCAAAAACCGCCAGAGAGAGCACGAATAGCGCGACGGCGGAGAGAGCGAAGCGGCGGCCGGTGATGCCGCGCACACGTTTGACCGTCATCACGACGATGTAGCCGAGCCAGACTGCGACGGCCGCGATCAAGTGGGGCATGGCACCCTCGCCGTGGGGCATGAGGATTCCGGCCACAAGCCCGAGGGTGAGAAGAATCATCCCCAGCCATAGCAACCGCTCCAGAGAGACGAGCAGCTCCCGGACGGGCGGTAGGTTGCGGAAAAGCCCGCCTTTCAGATGTTGTTCCTTCAGCTGGCGGTCGAGTACGAGAAACATCACGCCTGCCACCGATGCAAGGGCGAGCGCCCCGTAGGCGAGGACGGATGTGGCGGAGTGGGTTTCACCCCAGAAGTCGGTATTAAGAACCGGTTCCGGTGATGGATCGAGATTTCCCGGCCAAAGAGCGATGACTTGAAACAGAACGACGACCGGAGCGGTGAAGACGCCGAGCAGCGAGATGCGGTAAACGGGCCCGACGAGCAGGTAGAAAAGAGTTAGCGCCCATGCGAGATAGGCGGAAATTTCACCGAGGCTGCGAAGAGGGCAGGCACCGCGCATTTCCCCGCGCAGGCCGAGGTATCCGATCTGGCAGAGCAGCACGCCTGTCATCCAGCAAACGGTCCAGTAGCTTTTTTTGCCGTGGCGCAGGATCAGCAGGCCGCGGACTCCGGCCACTGCGGCGAGGAGGGTTGCGGCGATTAGAAACCAACGGTCCACACCCCTTCATTCGCTGCAAAGCGTGCTTCATGCAAGCTCTACCCGTTGGAGCCAGTGCTCGCGGCGGAACCAAGTTTCCTGGCGCTTGGCGTATTGGCGGGTGGCGGCGCGGATCAGCTCCTCGCATTCCTGCAGAGAAATCTCTCCCGCCAGATGCCTGCGGATTTCGGGCACGCCGATGGCTTTTTCCCAATTCCCATGAATCTCCTGTAGTCGCTCGACCTCCTCGATGGCTCCTTCGGAAAGCATGTGCCGCGTCCGTTGCTCGATGCGGTGGTGGAGGTCGGGGCGGGTGCGGATGAGCCAGAAGCCCTTCAGTTTCGCCTCAAGTTCCTTTGTTTTCCGCTCCCAGCCATCGCGAAGTTCGGAAACCTTCTCGCCGGTAAGAAGGCAGATTTCCAACGATCTGGAAACATAGCGGCGGTTCTGTCGGGCAACCTGAGCGGCTTCTTTGGGATCTAGTTTCTCCAGCTCCGCGAGCAGGTCATCGAGCGGGCGGGCGTCGAGCTGCGCGCGCATGGCGGCATTGCCTTGGGGCAGGGGAGAGGCACCGTGGGTGAGAAACTTGAGATAGAGTCCGGAGCCGCCGACGACGATGGGGACTTTTCCCCGACCCTGAATCCCAGCGATGACCGGGGCAGCCATTTCCGCGTAGCGCATGGCATCGCAGTGCTGGCCGGGCTCCAGTACGCCGAAGAGATGGTGCGGAAAAAGCGACTTCTCGTCTTCGGAGGGGGCAGCGCTGATGATCTCGATGCCTCGGTAGATCTGGTAGCCATCGCCGTTGACGATTTCGCCATCGAGCTCCGCAGCGAGAGCCAGCGCAGAGGAGGTTTTTCCCACCGCCGTTGCTCCGCAAACGAAGATCGGCTGCATCCTATCCGGCTGGTCGCTCATCTGACAGCGGGCCAACGGAATCAGAAGGGGAACTTGCCGTTCTTCCCGCCAAGATCGCCGAGGCCTTTCATGATGTCGCCGAGGCCGCCCGCGCCGCCCATCTGCTTCATCATGTTCTTCATTTTCCCGGGGGACTTCATCATCTTGCGCATCTCGGCGAACTGCTTGATGAGTTGGTTAACCTGCATCATTGAGGTGCCAGAGCCGGCGGCGATGCGCTGCCTGCGGGATGCCTTGATGATCTCGGGGCGGGAGCGCTCCTGCGGGGTCATGGACAGAACGATGGCCTCGGTGCGCTTGATCTTGCTGTTGTCGAGAGCTCCTGCGGGAAGCTGTTTTTTGATCTTGTTAAACCCGGGCATCAGGCCGAGCAGGCCTTCGAGCGGACCAAGGTTCTGTATCATCTTCATTTGGTCGAGAAAGTCGTTGAAGTCGAACTTGCCCTCTTGCATCCGCTTCATCGACCGCATCGCGTCGGCTTCGTTGACCTTGTCTGCGACGGACTCGACCATTCCGACGATGTCGCCCATGCCCAGAATCCGGTCCGCCATGCGGGATGGATGGAACTCGGTGAGCTGGTCGAGTTTTTCGCCTTCACCCGCATACTTGATTGGCTTGCCGGTTACCTCGCGCATCGAGAGAGCGGCACCACCGCGGGCGTCACCATCGAGCTTGGTAAGGACGATGCCGGTGATTCCGACCGCGTTGTCGAAATGGGTGGCCACGGAAACCGCCTGCTGGCCGGTGGCGGCATCGGCGACGAGGAGGGTTTCCTTGGGCTTGAGGAAATCGTTGAGCTTGATGAGCTCGGCGATAAGGCGCTCGTCGATCTCTTGGCGGCCGGCGGTGTCGAAAATGAGGACTGTCGCGCCCGTGCTCTCACCGTGGGCGATCGCCTCGCGGGCGACTTTGATCACATCGGTTTCTCCTCTTTCAGGAGCGAAACAAGGGACATCCACCTGCTTGGCCAGCGTCACGAGCTGGTCAACGGCGGCGGGCCGGTAAAGGTCGCAGGCGACGAGCAGCGGGCGGCGGCCGTCCTGTTTCTGGCGGCGGGCGAGCTGGGCGGACGGGGTGGTTTTACCCGCACCGTTGAGGCCGACCATGAGGATCCGGGCGGGCGGGTTCAGATCGAGCGGGACCTGGTCGCCGCCGAGCACGCGGGTGAGTTCGTCCTGGAAAAGTTTGACGATCTGCTCGCCGGGCTTGATGGATTTGAGGACATCCTCGCCCATCGATCTTTCCTTCACCCGAGCGATCAGCTCCTTGGCCACGCCGAACTCCACGTCCGCCTCAAGAAGCGCAATCCGGATGTCCCGGAGGGCGTCCGTGATGTTCTTGTCGGAAATTTTTCCAACCCCGCGGAGGTTGCGGAAGGTCTTGTCGAGGCTGTCGCTGAGGCTTGAGAACATAGTCTGGGGAAGAGTAGAAACGATCCGGCTGATTCCGCAAGCAGCAAGGCGGGGGTCATCTTTGTCCTGTTTGTTTTGGAGAGCAGCTTTTGGAAGAGTTCCACAGCCAATCGGTCGGCGCTGATCTATTCCTCGGGGAGGTAGGCTGCCTCGCGATCGATCTTGAAGCTCCAGCGCAGCGGCTTTTCCACTGGTTTCCCGCTGGTGTCGTTCCAGCTCACGACCACCGTGCTCACGGGTTGGCGGAGGCGGCGGTTGACCTGCCAGGAGTAAACTTTTCCTTCGGTGGCGAAGTTCGCGGGAACTTGGCCGAAGCCGGCGACCTGCATTTTGAGACTTGCGGGATCGAAATCCTCCAAGGCGGAGAGGTCGACGGTGATTTCCGGAAGGCGCGAGTTGATGATCGCACCGGGTTCGGGCTTCACCGGATGTGGCAGCTCCTGGATCATTGCGGAGGCGGTGCCAGTGGGGAGGCTCGTCTGGGACTCGCGGAAGCTCGTCGCATAATCGAAGATCTTGTCGTAATCGCCGAGGACGATGTAGCGGGGTAGGGTGAAGTTCGGCAGCGCGCGCGAGACCTTTCCTGGCTGGACGGTGAAGAGGTGGGTGTAGCCGACCTGCTCGGCCTTCGCCAGCATCTCCTCGGTGAAATAGCCGCCCGGGTAGGCGTAGGTGGTGACCTGCTGCTTGAACTTTTCCTCTAGAAAAAGCCGGGACTCGCGCATTTCCTTGTCGAGGAACTGGTCGAAGGCCTCCGGACCTCTTTTACGGTTTTGCTTCACCGCCTGCGGGTAGGGATGACTTGTGGAGTGGCTGCCGACGGTGCCTCCTCCCGCGATCATCTCGGTAATCATCGGAGTAGTCAGCGCCTTGCCGCCGCCATCGATATACTCCTTGTAGAGAAAAATGGTAAAGGGGTAGCCAAACTCTTTCAGGATTGGGAACGCATCTGTGTAGGTGGATTTCCAGCCGTCATCGATGGTGATCACCGCCGACTTCTGTGGGATGGCTTTCTCACCTTTTTTCCAGGCGCTGAAATCCTCCATTGAGACCACCTCAATCCCAAGATCGCGGAGCGCCTCCATCTGCTTGCGGAACTTGGAGGTGCGGATGCGCATTGCGGTTTCCCGGTCCGTCTCGGAGAAATCATGATAGCCGAGCACTGCGACCCGCACGCCATCGTCCTCAACGTCGAGATTGACCACGGGTGGCGCGGCGGCTCCCTCCTCCTGCCCGAAGGTCAGCGTGGTTGTTACTACCAAGACTCCTAAAACTGCCTTCCAACTCGTCATCACCGAGGGAACTTAGCGGCGTCGGGCGCGGTTGCAATCTCTAGCAAATGCCAGTTTGGCTGCTTGCCAAGGCGCGGGCTTCGGCTAACTGTGGTGCGGATGGCGAAAGGTAGCGCTCAGTTGGAATTCCGCTGGCCCGCGTGGATGCGGAGAGCGAAGCCGTCTCCAGCCAAAGCGAAGCCTCGCCCCGGCGAAGCCGATCCCGGCCTGACAGCGTGGTGCCAAGATGCCGCCCGTTCCTTCGGCCTCCACGAGCTCGCGCGAAAGGTCACGGTCACGTGGAACCCGCGGATGCGCACGACAGCTGGCCGCGCCTGGTGGCCCGCCCGCGCCATTGAGCTGAACCCGAAGCTCAAGGAGTTTTCCGAGGCCGAGAGCTGGCGGACGCTCAAGCATGAGTTTGCCCACCTGCTCGCCTACGAGCGCTGCGGCCGCCGCAGGATCGATCCCCACGGCGCGGAGTGGCGCGCCGCCTGCGTGGAGCTCGGCATACCCGATGAAAGCCCCTACCACTCGCTCCCGCTCAAGGGCCGCAAGCTCAAGCGCAAGCACGCCTACGTGTGCCCCTCCTGCCTAGCTATGGTGCGGCGGGTGAAGCCGATCCAGCGCGACGTCGCTTGCTATACCTGCTGCAAAAAATTCAACGCTGGGGCTTACCACGAGCGCTTCCGGCTCATTAAAAACGAGATCTGATTTTTCGCGCCGATTCTCAAATATTTCGGAGACTGCGCGCCGCTTGTGGTTGCGACCAAACGAACACCTACTATCATTCCACCATGACGCACGACCTTACAGCCATTTCCCAGATGGGATACATCTACGGCTTTTCCCCGACACTCATCACTCTGATGGTCGGCACCGCCCTCGCGAGCTGGCTTGTTAGCAGCACGCTGAAAAGGCGGTTCGAACAACACTCACAGGTTCCGATCCGCTTCACCGGCGCTCAAATCGCCGAGGCGATGCTGCGTGAAAATGGGATCACCGACGTGCGCGTGATCAGTACGCCGGGGAAACTCACAGACCATTACGATCCAACTAGTAAAACCGTCAATCTGAGCGAGGCCGTTTATGCGATGAACAACATCGCGGCCGCCGCAGTTGCCGCTCACGAATGCGGGCATGCCGTGCAGCATCACAAAGGTTACGCCTGGCTCAAGATGCGCTCGAAGATGGTGCCGGCGGTGCAGTTCGCTAGCCAAGGTTTGAACATCCTGCTCGTTGTCAGTATCTTTGGTGCTGCATTGTTGAACTCACCAGCGCTGCTCTACGGATGGGTTGCCCTGTTCGCGATCACCACGCTATTTTCCGTCGTGACCCTGCCGGTCGAGTTTGATGCCAGCAACCGCGCGCTCGCTTGGATGGAAAGCTCCGGCGTCTCTTCATCCATCGATCACGAGAAAGCGAAAAACGCTCTGCACTGGGCAGCCATGACGTATGTCGTAGCGGCCATCAGCTCAGTCGCAATGCTTATCTACTACGCCTCCATGCTGCTCGGGCGGAGGGATTGATTGATCGTCTTTCGTAGGGGCCGTGGCGAGATTCGCCACGGCCCATTTTTTGCTCCACCCCCCGGCGAAGCGACGGTGTGGTTGCGCGGAATCTTGACATGGATGCCGAGAATACGGTTTCGTTTGTTGTCATAGAACATGAACCATTTTCGTCAGGCTTGGGCGGAATGATGAATGCCCTGCGGGAACGCAATCCCTATGGTCTGCCGATTTTCCCGATCACGCATCCACGTCTGGATACGGAGGGGGCGCTGCTAGACGCGTGGGGCCGCCGGTTTCATTTCCACCCCGTCAGTCGGCACCACTTGGAGATCCGCTCACTCGGTCCAGACGGCGAGATTTTCACCCGCGATGACCTGATGGTGCCGGCGAAGCCGCGGGAGGGTGCGCGCTAACGATGCCGCGTCAGTGAAACCACTTAGGGTGGTCTCCGGCTTTCCACTTGATGTTGCACCCGCTGCTTGGGATGCCGTTTTCAACAGTCTCTCCAGCCAGCATCTTCCGAACTGCTTCGCGTAGATCTCCACCGTGGGCTTCGCCGCGTCTCGGGCGCGTTTCGTCGAATTGGCCCGCGTAAACGAGTTCGTTTCCTCCATCAAACAGGAAGAAGTCGGGTGTGCAGGCGGCACCATAGGCTTTTGCCACTTCCTGCGTCTCATCGAGCAGATAGGGGAAATCCCAGCCAAACTCACTGGCGAACTTCTTCATCGGCTCCGGTCCGTCCTGCGGGTAGTTTTCGAGATCGTTGGAATTGATCACGACCGTGTTAATGCCCTTTGAACCGATTTCCTTCGCTAGCTCGCCAAGCTCCTTCGCCAGATGAATGACAAAGGGGCAGTGGTTGCAGGCGAAGACGAGGAGTGTCCCGTTTTCGCCCGCAAGAGTCTGCAGGGAATGTGCCCGCCCATCAGCATCAGGGAGTTCGAAGTCCGGAGCGCGGTTCCCGATTTTCAGTTCAAATGTGGATAATACTTCGGCCATAGCTCTAGATAGAAGCCCGCCGCTGTCATTGCAACCCGGCATCTTCCGCATGTTTGAGGTTTGAAAGCGCCGGTTCTGGCTTTAAGCAAGGGTGTGCTTAGTCCTGCAGAAAAAGCCCGTTACTCACGCCACCTGCTCATTCCGGAAGTCGGCGAGGAGGGGCAGGTTCGCTTGAAAAATGCCTCGGTGCTGATGATCGGGACCGGCGGGCTTGGCTCGCCAGCCGCGCTCTACCTCGCTGCGGCCGGGGTCGGCAGGCTGGGGCTCATTGATCCGGATACCGTCGATCTCTCGAACCTTCAGCGGCAGCTCCTGCACAGCGATTCCACGGTCGGAAGATCAAAACTAGAAAGCGCCGCCGCTCGCCTGCGGGAAACGAATCCACACATCGAGCTGGATCTTCACCCGGTGCGTTTCACTCCTGACAACGCCATCCGTATCGCTGCGGATTATGATCTCATTCTCGATGGATCCGACAATTTTCCCACCCGCTTCCTGGCCAACGACACCGCGTTTTTCCTGAAAAAGCCGCTCGTCTACGGAGCGATTCACCGCTTCGACGGGCAGATGACTGTCTTCGCCCCACACCTAGGCGGCCCCTGCTATCGCTGTCTGCTTCCGTGCTCGCCCGCTCCGGGTGCCGTGCCCTCATGCAACGAGGCCGGCGTGCTCGGGGTGCTGCCGGGGATCATCGGCTCTCTCCAGGCCATGGAGGTGATCAAGCTCATCCTCGGAGTGGGCGATCCGCCCTTGGGGAAGTTGCTCATTTACGATGCGCTCCGTACTTCATTCCGCAGCATGAAACTCGCACGTGATCCCGCTTGCCGACTCTGCGGAGACAAGCCCACGATCAGCTCCGTTAGCAACGCCGAAACCCTCGCCTCATCCACCTGCGAAGTAATTAACTCAGCCATGCAGACCATCACTCCCGAAGAACTGAAAGCCCGCCTAGATTGCGGAAATCTTGCCGCACTGTTGATTGATGTCCGGGAGCCTGAGGAGCACCGGATGATCAACATCCCCGAGGCCCGCCTGATCCCTCTCCAGACCATCCCGACTCAAGCCCCGAACCTTCCAAAGGATCAGGAAATCATCATCCACTGCAAAGCCGGGATGCGCTCAGCCAGAGCTTGCGAATATCTTATGCAACTTGGCTTCACCAACGTCACCAACCTCACCGGTGGTATGGACGAATTCCAGAAGCTCTAGCCCGGCCACTATCGTTCCTCCAGTTCGCCGCCAATCTCCAGCTGGGCGACTGTTAGGAGATCCTTTGGGCGTCCCATTGCTTTCTTGGCTTCTATCAAGGCTTCCCTGGTAAGCACACTTATCGAAAACCCTCCAAGGTCCACCTCCAAGCTTCGCTCCTTGCAAACCGCGAAATCGCCGAGGCCCTTGATGTCACCAAGGCAGCCAAGAACACCCGCGCTGGTATCCAGATAGATATTTCTCCAGCCGCCTTTCGCAGCCCTCGCCTCGTCGAAAGACTGGGGAGGCGTCTTGCGCCGAAACGTAGGGGAGACTGGCTTCAGAGCGTTAGCGAGCTTTGTGAGATTCTGGCGGTCGAGGGCTACAACAATGTCGCAATCCATAGTGGTGATCGTGCTACCGTGAACATTGGCGGCCATCCCACCGACGAGAACATACTCCACCTCGCGGTCGAATAGCTGTTTCAGAAGTGCGGGAAAATCACTTTTCATTTCTCATCAATCTTTCTGCCTCCTGCAACTGCCAGACGAAATTCGCCGCCTGCTGGCTCTGCTCGATCCGCTCCCTGGGGCTTAGATCCAGGTTCCGCTTAATCAGCCCAACATCAATCCCTTCCCGCTCCGCTAGTTCGGCGGCGTAGCGGCTAAGCTGAAAGCCCTTGCAATCGAGGGTTTCCACAATGCCGAGAATACATGAAATGCCGCGACCCTCCACAACGAAAGTCCGCAGGCTTCTCTGGCTGCATCCTTCACAGTTTACATTCTCCCAATTTCCCTTTCCATTCGCCCCCTCACCGCCTCCGCGCGATCCTTTCCCTTGAGGTTAGGCTTCAACGTACAAAGTTTCATCCAGTGTCCACTCTCCTTTCCGCGAACGAAATCCGCCTCGCCTATTCCTATCAGAACCTCCTTGATGGGGTCACTCTCGCCGTGGCGGCGGGAGAAAAGGTCGGCCTCGTGGGGCGTAATGGCTGCGGCAAGACCTCGCTGCTCAAGATTCTGACGGGCGAGCAAGCACCCGACTCCGGGGACATTTCCCTCCGCCGCGAAATCCGCGTCGGCTATCTCCCGCAGGAGTTCGAACTGGATCCCGCCCTTTCGGTGCAGGAAAACATCGCCGCCGGTGCCGCAGACATCGTCACCGCAATCCAACGCTACGAGAGCGGCGATGGCTCTGAGGCCGAACTTTCGGATCTCCTGCATCTCATCGATCACACCGATGGCTGGAATCTCGATGCCCGGATCAAAGCCACCGCAACCGCCCTCGGCACCCCGTCACTCGATGCACCAACCGCTCCGCTCTCAGGTGGCGAGAAACGCCGCGTCGCCCTCTGCCGCGCTCTCGCCTGCCAGCCGGATCTGTTGCTTCTCGACGAGCCGACCAACCACCTCGATGCCGAATCGATCCGATGGCTGGAGGATGTTCTCAAAGGTTTTCCCGGCGCGGTAATTTTCGTCACCCACGACCGCTACTTTCTCGATGTCATCGCCACCCGCATCATCGAGATTGACCAAGGCCGCGCCTTCTCCCACCCCGGGAATTACACAGCCTATCTGGAGTCAAAGGCGCTGCGGCAGCAGATCGCGGGGCAAACCGAACGCCGCCGCCAACGTTTCCTCCGCACCGAGCTCGAGTGGGTTCGCGCCGGAGTTAAAGCCCGGGGCACCAAGCAACGGACCCGCCTCGACAAGTTTTACGAGGTCGAGGGCATGGAGGCTCCGCCGGAAGAGCGCGAAATGGACCTGCTCCTCCCGCCCGCGCCTGATCTTGGAAACGTCGTGATCGAGCTTGAGCAGGCAGGCGTCAATGTCGGCAGCGAGGCGAACCCGCGCTGGCTTTTCCGCCACCTCGATCTCTCCATTCGCCCCGGCACCTGCACCGGCATCGTCGGGAAAAACGGCGTGGGCAAGACCACTCTCCTCAAGCTCTGTCTCGACCAACTGCAGCCCACCGAAGGCACCGCCGTCCTCGGAAAGCGGGTCAAGATCAACTACATCGATCAAACGCGGATGCAACTCGATGGCACCGGCTCGTTGCTCGACGAGATCTCCGACGGTAACGAGAAGGTCCAGTTTGGCAACGAAACCCTCGGTGCCCGCGCCTATCTTCGCCGCTTCCTGTTCAATGACGAGCGCATCAACGAGCGCGTCGATCTCCTTTCCGGCGGCGAGCGCGCCCGGCTCATGCTGGCGAAGGTCTTGAAAACCGGCGGCAACCTGATCGTCCTCGACGAACCGACTAACGATCTCGATCTCCCATCCCTCCGGATGCTTGAGGAGGCACTCTCCGCTTTCGGCGGCAGCATCCTCTGCGTTTCCCACGATCGCTACTTTCTCGACCGGATTTGCGATCAGATCATCGCCTTTGAGGAAGAGGGCATTCAGGTCTCACCCGGAAATTACTCCTACTACTTGGAAAAGCGTCAACAGCGGGAAGCGGCCCAGCGTGCCCAGATGCAAGCGCACAAGCCAATCAGAAATGCACCCAAGGCCGCTGCCAAACCCCGTAAACTCTCGCAAAAAGAACGCGCGGAGCTCTCCTCGATCGAGGACCGGATTTTTGCGGCTGAGACCGAAACCTCCGCGATAGAGATGCGCATGAATGATCCGGAATTCCAGCTCCACCACTACACGCGGATTCCCAGTGAGATCGAAAAGCTCCAAGCCGCCCGTGCAGCAGTCACCGCTCTTTATGAGCGCTGGGAAGAGCTTCAAGCGATCGCGGATTCGGAATAAGGGCAGGAGCTCGACTCGCTCGACCCGCTACCGGCTTGTAAAATTGCAGGAAAGCCTCAAGGCACTCGAAATCAACGAGTTGCATTTTTAAAAAAAATCCCTTTTTCTATAAAGGTCGGAGCCGAGATCGTGATTTCCAGCTTGCGCTTTTTTTCGAATGTGATGAATTCGTCACCAATACGAGCGGTAGTTCCGCGAGCAATAAATAGGGGAAAAGTGGAAGCTAGCCTTGCCAACTCTCTCCAAAATTATTGAAGGCATGAAGTCACCTCCTTAGATGAAATGGAGACCTTCGCCGAACTCGCGAAAGCTACGTTCGAAAACCCTAAAAAAACCGAATGAAACCCAATACAGTTGGTCTCCCAATGGGAGACACCCTCGAAAAACGTACTCGTGGCGGATTCTCCGCGCTTTGCCTGAGCCTTCTCGCCGCCGCACTGCCTCTATCCGCACAGACTCTGTTTGAAGTTGAAAGTGCGACATACCAGTCCTCCGACGGCGTCGATACCTATACCAGCAGCACTGCCAGCGGCGGAGTGTTCCAACGTCTTAGATCCAACGCCAACGGCGATTACATTGAGTATCAACTGAATGTTCCTACCGCAGGAACGTACGCCGTCTCTTTTGGAGCTTCCACCCACACTAGAAATGGGAAGTTCCAAGTAAAAGTAAACGGCGCTTCGGTGGGCAATCCCATCGATCTCTACGGTGGCCTCTCGGCCGACTTTTCATCCTACGCGGTTGGCAGCGCAACATTTTCCCAGGGGGTGAATTTCGTCAGAATGGAAGTTAGCGGAGTGAACTCAGCCAACACCAGCGGCCTCCGCCAAGGAAGATTCGATTACATCAGACTGGAGGCGGCTGGAAGCACAGTGACACTCTCCAACGAGCAAAAGGCTTCCCGTTTCCTGCGGCAAACCACCTTTGGCGGAACATCTGCGGAAATCAGCGCTCTGGCGTCGGACATCGCCAGTCTGGGTGAAACCCAGGCCTACGAGGCGTGGATCAACCGTCAATTCGCTCTGAGTCCAAGTCTTCACGAAACCTTGCTCAAGGACATGACGACCGCTGGGAGCGTGCCGACCAACGAAATCTTCACTAACCGCGGAAACGCTTGGCTGACCATCGCGCTGAAACGCCCGGATCAACTCCGCCAGCGGGTCGCCTGGGCATTGTCACAGATTCTCGTGACCTCCGGGGCGACCGACACCAACATCCGCCGCAATCCCTACGGAGCCAGCAATTACTACGATGTGCTCGTGCGCAACGCCTTCGGAAATTATCGCACGATCCTCTACGATGTCGCCCGCCACCCGGTAATGGGACGGTATCTGGGCCATGCGGGAAACAAGAAGGCAAACACCTCCCTCAACACATTTCCGGATGAAAACTTCGCCCGGGAGATCATGCAGCTCTTTTCGGTCGGCCTGGTCGAACTCTACAAGAACGGGAGCCTGAGGCTCGATGCGAACGGGAATGCTATCGAAACCTACGACAATGACGATATTGTCAATTTTGCCAAGGTGTTCACCGGCCTCAACTACAGTGGTAAAACTTACCTCAGCGCGCTCAATTTGGACATGTCGACTCCGATGGCCGCTTATGACTCGGATCATGACATGAGTTCGAAGACCTTGCTCAACGGGGTCACGACGACTGCGGGACAAGGAACTCTTTCCGACCTAGACACTGCCATCAGCAATCTGTTCAACCACCCCAATGTGGGACCGTTTATCGGCAAGCTGCTGATCCAGCGTTTCACCACTTCCAATCCGTCCTACAGCTACATCTCATCCGTCTCATCAGCGTTCAACAACAACGGCTCCGGCGTCAGGGGCGATATGAAGGCGGTGATGAAGGCGATCCTGCTCAACCCTGAGGCGAGGGATCC
>JBGTDO010000056.1:0-78410 GCA_041748235.1 Akkermansiaceae bacterium
GATGGCGACGACTTCGTCCGGATTGACGCCCTGGTGTGGGGTCTGGCCGGCGAGTTCACGGGCGACTTCGACGACTTTCGGCATACGGGTCATGCCGCCGACGAGGACGAGTTCGTTGATTTGGGAGGCGCTGAGGCCGGCTTCCTTGAGGCAGTCGCGGACTGGTTTCTTGGTGCGCTCGAAAAGGGAGTCGGTGAGTTGCTCGAGTTTGGAGCGGGTGAGGGTGAGCTGGATGTGTTTCGGCCCCGTGGCGTCCGCAGTGATGAAGGGGAGGTTGATGTCGTAGGACTGGCTGGAAGAGAGGGCGATTTTGGCCTTCTCGGCTTCTTCCTTGATGCGCTGAAGGGCGTCTGGCTGGCCGGAAAGGTCGATGCCCTGATCCTTTTTGAACTCACCGACGATGTATTCGATGAGGGCGTTATCCCAGTCGTCACCGCCGAGCTGGGTGTCGCCATCGGTGGCGAGGACTTCGAAGACGCCATCACCGATCTCGAGGACCGAGATATCGAAGGTGCCGCCGCCCAAGTCGTAAACGGCGATTTTTTCGTCGGATTTCTTGTCGAGGCCGTAGGCGAGTGCTGCGGCGGTGGGCTCGTTGATGATGCGGAGGACCTCCAGGCCAGCGATCTCACCGGCGGCCTTGGTGGCGTTGCGCTGGGAGTCGTTGAAATAGGCGGGGACGGTGATCACCCCCGGAGTGATCTTCTCGCCGATTTTCGCTTCGGCGTCGGCCTTGAGCTTGCCGAGGACCATGCCGGCGATTTCCTGCGGGGAGTAGGTTTTGGTTTCGCCAGCGACTTCGATCTGGATGTGGGCGTCGCCATTGGAGGCGGCGACGATCTTGTAAGGCATGCGCTTGTCCGCATCGGTGAGTTCGGAGAACTTGCGTCCGATGAGGCGTTTGGCAGAGAAAATGGTGTTTTTCGGGTTCGTAACAGCCTGGCGTTTGGCTGCCTGACCGACAAGACGTTCGCCGTTTTTCGCAAAGGCGACAACGGACGGCGTGGTGCGGGCACCTTCGGAGTTTTCAAGAACAGTGGGTTCGCCGCCGTCCATGATGGACATACAGGAGTTGGTGGTGCCGAGGTCGATTCCTAGAATTTTTGACATGATGAATTAAAAGGTTGCTGAGAGTCCCATCGCAGGTTTGGTGCCGGACTGGGTGGTTTTGGACTCGATCCATAGGAATGAAGGGATTCAGCGGTCGGAGCTGCTAGATCACCAATGATCGAGGCCGCGAAATGCGACGGCATGGCGCACTTAAGGCGCGGCAAAATGACGCGCTGCGACAGGGGTGGTGCGCTAGGTGCGACTGCTGACAGATGCAGTTTTTCCGTTGGCGAGTAAATTACGGCAAACGCAGGGAAAGGAAAGTGCGTCTGACTGGATTCGAACCAGTGACCGTCCGCTTAGAAGGCGGATGCTCTATCCAACTGAGCTACAGACGCAGAGGAAGGGTGGGTAACAGAGAGGCGGGGGGAGAGCAAACGCAGAATCAGGAATTCTCCATCAGATCGTTATTTCTCGGTGAGGACGATTTCGTTGAGCTGGAGGGCTGTTGATTGAGTCCCGGAGCCGGTAGCTACTTAAATTTGACGGCGTGTTTTTTGGACAGTTTGAGGATGTCGTCCGGATGGGGGGCCACCGGGGCATTGGGATCGGTGAGCTTTTCGCCGTTCAGTTGGACGGAACCGGCGGTGATAAACTGTTTACGCAGCTCGCCGTTCGATTTTTCCAGATTGAAAGCTTTTCTGAACGCGTGGGCGGTCAGGCTGAGAACCGTGAGGTCTCCTGGGAGGCTTGAGACGGGGATCTCAGGGAGTTCGGCGGACGCGAGATCCTTTTTTGAAAAACGAGTTTCCCAATCGGTGAGGGCGGCGGGCCCTGCCTGCTCTCCGTGGTAGCGGGAGGTGATCTTCTCGGCCAGGGCCTTCTTTGCGTCCATGGGGTGGAGATCGGGGTCACGGGCTTCGCCGATGAGGAGAGGGTAGTAGCGGTTCATGAGTTCATCGGAGATGCTCATGAGTTTGCCGAACATATCCTGCGGGGAGTCTTTGACTCCGACGTAGTTGCCGTAGGACTTCGACATTTTTTTGACGCCATCGAGACCTTCTAGGAGGGGCATGACCATGACGACCTGTTGTGGCTGCCCTTCTTCTTTCTGAAGATCGCGGCCAACTAGGATATTGAAGAGCTGGTCGGTGCCGCCGATCTCGACATCGGCGCGTATTTCGACAGAATCCCAGCCTTGCATGACGGGGTACTGGAGTTCGTGGAGGCGGACTTCTTGGCCGGACTCGATCCGGGTGCGGAAATCCTCGCGCTGCAGCATCTGCTGGAGGGTAACGCGGGCGTTGAGCTTGAGGATCTGCTCGTAGGTCATTTTCCGAAACCAGTCGCCGTTGTGAACGATCTCCGTTTTCGACTTGTCGAGGATTTTGAAGGCCTGGTCGGTGTAGGTGGCGGCGTTGGAGAGAACCTCGTCCCGGGTGAGGGGAGGGCGGGTGGAAGAGCGGCCGGTAGGGTCGCCAACGGTGGCGGTGAAATCGCCGATCAGGAGGACCGCCTGGTGGCCGAGTAGCTGGAACTGGCGCAGCTTTTCGAGGACGACGGTGTGGCCGAGGTGGATGTCAGGGGCGGTGGGATCGACGCCGAGCTTGACGCGGAGCGGGCGGCCGAGCCTGAGTTTCTCGAGGAGTTCCTTTTCGGAAAAAACCTTGGCGGTGCCTGCTAGCAGGTGGGAGAGCTGTTGTTCTGGGGTCACTGCGGGAGTCGAAAGGTGGAACGGGAGAAGGTCAAGACACGAAGCGCCGGACCCGCCGGAGAGGCGCGGCATTGTGGGTCATTCGTCTCCTACAGGAGTCTCCTCCGCAGAAGTTTCCGAAGAACTGGAGGATCCGGTCTTTTGATTGTCTCGGAGGCGCAGGAGGGTGCGCTTGGCAAGATCGACAGCAGGATCGTCCTCGGAGTTGTCTACGATGTCGTTTAAAAGGCCGTAGATCCATGGCTTGCGCTTGAGGTTGGCGAGGCCCCCGATGAGCTTGAGCTGCTCGTCCCCGGTCTTTGATTGGGCGGCGAGGAGGGTCCAAGTATCCTTGAGGCTCCTGGTGGTATTGGTTGCGAAATTGAGTGCCGAATCGAAAGCGGGGGCGCGGAGCTGGGGTTCCGGGCCGCTGGCGAGGTAATCGATGAGGGTTTTGAAGTCGGCGTCATCAGCGCCGGTGCCGAGCGCGATGATCGCGGCGACCTCGTCAGCGTTCGGAGCATTCGTGGCGACCTTGTCAGCGTTCGGAGTATTCGTGGCGCTCGGAGCGTCCGGAGCGTCCGGAGCGTTCGAAGCGTTCGAAGCGTTCGAAGCGTTTGTGGGCTTCGTAGCACTCGGAGGGCTCTCTAAGTTTTTATCAGCAATATCCAAGCCGTCATCACCGCTAACGCGATCAGAAGTCTGGGCGTCGCGATCGTCGCTGCTATTCTGCATGAGGAGGACCCCCCCAAAAATTGTGAGTAGTCCGACGACTGTGGCTATGGCTATTTTCAGGCCGACTGGCAGACCATTTTTCGGCGTGGTTACCGGTGTGACGACGGTCTTGGTAGCTGCGGGAGCTGTCGCACCCAGTGTAGGATTCATGGCTCCGGTGACGCTTTGAGTTGACCTGGCGAGGGCTGGAGCAACTGCAGCAGTCTTGCGAGCAAGAACGGGCACCGACGAGGTATGGACGGGATTGTTGGGTGTGTGTCCTTCGTGGCTGACTTGACCGGGGGCGGTTTGGAATACCTGGGAAGTGGTGTGGACGCTGGGCTTGTGGCCCTCGGGTGGCTTGATGGGTCTTGGAGTGGTCGCCGTTTTCAACGTTAGTGTTGGCGTCGGGTCTTTGATGACCTCTGGAACGGGAGCGGACCCGGGCATGAGTAGCCGGGGACGTTTGGGCTCGTCGGGTGCGGCGACGGGAACGCCGGTGCTAAGGGTTGGCGATAGATGCGAATCGTTTTCGACAAAATATTTTAGCGCCTCACGCGCTGATTCCGGCCGGTCGGAGGGAAGGCGGTTGATGTGCCACATGATCCAGTCGCAAACCCAGAGAGGGATGCCTTCACGGACTTCGTGAAGGGGTGTGACATGGTGTTGCAAATGTGAGGCCATGACCTCTGCGACGGTGTCCCCATCATAGGGATAGGTTCCGGTAAGGGCGTAGTAAAACACGCAGCCGATGGCATAGAGGTCGACTCTGTGATCGAGGGGAACTCGCTCGAATTGCTCGGGAGCCATGAAATAGATGGAGCCGAAGACGCCGTCCGATTGATCGATCGTCTGTAGGGAGGGCGTGGAGGAAAGTTTAGCCAGGCCGAAATCCACGATCTTTACCTGGAACTTGCCGGACGGCAGCCAGGTGAGCATGATGTTGCCGGGTTTTAGATCGCGGTGGACGATATGGAGTTCTTGAGCGGCGATCAGACCTTCGAGTGTCTGGAGAGCAAACTGGCGGAAGTCCTGCCAGGTGAAGGAACCGCGCCCGACGATTTCCTCCAGCGTTTCGCCAGTGAGCAGTTCCATTACGACAAAAGGGCCGTCCTCATCGGTTCCGACATCGTAGATGGTGACGATATTGGGGTGCTGGAGGGAGGCAAGGGAGCCGGCTTCCTGCACAAGTTGGCGGGTGGCCTCTTCCGATAGGGAGGAGTCCTGAGGATTTCCGGCGATGCGTTTGATAGCAACTTCCCGGCTCATCCGGACGTCAAAGCCGCGGTAAATGGCGCCGAGGCCGCCTTGACCGATTTTGCCTTTAATTTCGTAGCGATCTTCCATGGGTCTTGGTTTGTGCTGCTGCTGGCCGGACGCGCGTCAGAGCTTGATATCGATCATTGCCCGCTTGCGGCGGCCTTCGATCCAGCGCTCGTATTGTGCGGAGGTTTTCTTCCTGCGGACGCGCTCTTCGATCATTGGGCGGACTGTGGCTAGTGGTGGTGCGGGGCCGAGATTCTTGCTAACGACTTTGACCAAGGTGAAGCCGAGCGGGTCGAGCAGGGGGCCGACGAGCTTGCCCTCTGATGCTTCGAAAATGATGGCGGCAAATTCTGGGGAGAGATCGACACGAGGGACGCTTTCTTGAAGGCCACCTTCAGCTGCGAAGGCGTCTCTCGAGTGCTCTGTGGCGAGTTCTTCGAAGCTTTTGCCCGCGTTGATCTGCTTGGCGATGTCTTCGGCGAGGGCGAGCTGGTTTTCGGGAGTCGCAAGCGGATTTTCCAGATCGGAGGAAGGAATGAAGATTTTCCGGAAGGTGATCTTGTCCTGGGTCACATCCCGTAAGGTGGTCTTGATCGAGTCGTACTCGTTCTGAATTTCGTTCGGGAGCGGTGGAGGAGCGTCGGCGAACTGCTGCGCACGCATGGCCTGGACGACCATTTTCTCACGAGTCATTTCGCGGTAGCCTTCCATCGTGAGGCGGGATTTTTTAAGCTCCTCGCGGAACTTGGCTTCGTCTCCGTTGTAGAGCTCACGGATTTGACGTTTGATTTCCTCTTCAATCAAGTGAGGCCGGATGGTGGCACCGAGCTGCTTGAACTCATCAAGGATGATCTGGCGGTCGACAAGTTCCTGAAGAATTTTTTGCTGGGCTTCTTTGAACTGGCGCTCGAATTCCGGGCCGCGGCGTGGGAACTGAGTGGCGAGTTGTGCGTAAACCGGTGCGAGCATGAAAGAAACTTCGTTCTTGGTGATCACCCGACCATTGACTTTGGCGGCTATTCCATTGACCTCGATCGGTTGCGAGAAAGCGGCCGAGCTGGCGAGGAGCGGGACGAGGATGAAAGCTAAAGTGCGGAACATGTGGATGGAGTCGTAAACTTGCGCGGGTGATGCAGGCACCGCTCGGCTGAGTTTTCAGTTTCCTGCTTAAGATTGCAAGCGGGTAAACACGGGGGCCGGAGTTCCAGTGGAACGCCGAAGACCATAGGTAATTTTTTTTAAGATGGTGAGAGATTTTTGGAACGAAAATGCCCATCGGTGCCTCTTATGTGGTGAATGCGTTTGCTATTGTTCATCTTTCTTCTCGCCGGGTTGCCGCTTCAGGCGTTCCCAGTCAGGGGCATGACGAGTGCGGACGAACATTCCTGTTGTGCCTCGGCCGGTGGGGAAAAAGAATCCTGCTGCCCGGTAGATCAATCGTGCGAATGCGGCTGCCCGGTGACCGTTTTACATCCGTTGAGGGTGGAGGAACAGGAGCTTGCGGTGGAGGCCGTGGACCGGATTTCCTGCCGTGATCTCGCCATCAACAAGACTCCGCTGTTCCGGCGCGACCAGCCTCCGTTTCCGCCACCGCGAGCCTGATTGGTTAGCCAGTGACAGGAAGAGTCTGACGACTTCTTCGAAACGTGAATCTGAATTTCGACTGACAAATATTATGAAAAAGCTGACTACCACCATGATGGTTCTTATCGGCAGCCTTTCGTTGTCGGCCGCTGCTGTGGCTCCCGCCGCTTGCACCTGCGCGAATTGCGCAAGCTGCGAAGCATGTGAGTGCAGCAACTGCTGTGACGATTGCGAATGCAAATAAGTTAACAACACATTGAATCAATCCCACGCGCGCCGGTGAAAGCCGGTGCGCGTTTTTTTTGGCAGCGGGTTCAAGCATCCAGGCGCAGGGCGGCTTTCTGAGCGGCGGTGCGGGCTTCGGTTTTCGTGGTGCCGGAGCTTTCCTCATTCTGCGTAAGGCGCATTCCAACGGGTTTGGAAACTCCAAACTCCTCCATTGTAACGCCATACATCACGTCGGCCCGGGCCATGGTGCGCTTCGAGTGGGTGACGATGATGAACTGCGAGCGATCGATGAAACGGTCGAGCACTTTTACGAAGCGGTTGATGTTGGACTCATCAAGCGGGGCGTCCAGTTCGTCGAGCACGCAGAAGGGGCTAGGCTTGATCATGTAGATTGAAAACAGCAGGGCGACGGCGGTCATTGAGCGCTCGCCTCCAGAGAGCAGTGTGATTGACTGGAGCTTCTTGCCCGGCGGCTTGGCGATAACTTCGATGCCGGATTCCAGCGGGTCTGACTCATCGAGAAGGGTGAGGTCCGCCTGGCCTTTTTCCCCAAACAGTTCTTTGAACATGTCGCGGAAGTTGATCCGGACTTGAGCGAATGTTTCGGAGAAGCGGCGTTGTGTCTCTTCATTGATGCGTTCGATGACACTGAGGAGCTCGGTCTTGGACGCAACGAGGTCGTCGTGTTGGGAGCGGAGGAAATTGTGACGCTCCTCCAGCTCATCGTATTCCTCAATCGCATCGACGTTCACGGGGCCCATGGAGTCGATCTTGCGGCGGAGGTCTTGGACGATCGTTTCGATCTGAGACCAGTTTGGCTCGCCGGGGATGTCTTGGATTTCCTCTGAAGCATGGGTCCGATTGGATTCATAGGACCTATTGGGCTCATCTTCCTCGCCCGATGCATCGCGAGCCTTGCGACCCACCAGCGTAGCCAGCAGCAAATGCGCGTCCGGCTCGAAGGTGCCAAGCTCGATCTGGTGACGTTCCTCGGTGGTTGTGAGGAGGTTTTCCAAGCGCAGGTCAAGCTTGGTTGCGGCGATTTCCTCGCGGCCTCTTTGCTCGTTGGTCGCAGCGAGTTCCTTGCGGATGCCGGAAAGTTCGATCTCGGCGCTTTCGATTGCCTGGAGCAGCTGTGTGCGGCCTTCGGCTTTGGCACTCAGTTCGGCTTGGAGATCCTCGGCCTCGATCTGGTGGTCCTCCGCTTGTGCGGAGAGGGCGGTGTTTTCATCGATGGCCGCCTGTATGCGCTGGGTGAAGTTTTCGATCTCGGTTTCGCGACGGATGGCGACTTCACGAAGTTCGGAAAGGCGGGCTTCCATTGGACGCTGTTGCTCCTCTGCGGATTGCTTGGCGCGCTTTTCGACGGCGAGCTGGGTTCGGAGTTCGTTGAGGGCGGCGGTGAGTTCCTGCTCCGAGGAGATGGCGGAGTCGGATTGTGACTGAAGGGTGCGCGTCTGATCTTCGATTGCCTCGAGCCGCTCGCGTGCGGCGGCGAGTTCGGACTCGAGGTGCTGGCGCGAGTCGGAGGCGGCGGTTTCGCGCTTTTCTAGTTCCGAGCGTTCCCAGCGGACGTTTTCGATGCGCGTGTTAAAATTTTCGACTTCACGGGATGCTAGAGAAAGCTGGCCCTGGAGTGTGGAGAGTTCGACCTTCTGGCGCTGGAGCCGCTCGCGTGATACCTCGACGGCTTCACGCTGGTCCTCAAGCTGTGTCTCTAGAGTGGTGACGCGGGTGCGGGCGGTCTGATCCGCCTCCTGAAGACCGGCGACTTCTTTTTCGAGCGATCGGACTTCGTTCTGTCTCTCAAGTAGCGAGGTGGGCGCGCCGGAGGTGGCGCCGCCCTGGAGGGTGCCTTCAGGTGAAAGCATCTCGCCGGCAAGGGTGACGAAGGTGAGGGTGGAGTAGTCGGCGCGGAGTCTGAGGGCGGTGGTGAGGTCGGGGACAATCAGCGTTTTTTCGAGGAGTTGTTCGATCATTGCAACGACCTGAGGCTCGGACTTTACGCGGTCGAGCGCCCATGCGGTGGCACCAGAGGGGAGGGATTCGATCTGGGTGCCGGAGGATTTGGGGATCAGGTTTTTCGGCAGGATCGCTGCTTGGCCGAGCTTTTTTTCGGTGAGCCGCTGGATCAGGATCTCGGCGATTGCGGAATCGGAAACCAGGACGGTCTGGAGCTTGGCTCCGAGGGCTGCCTCGATTGCGCGGGCGGCGGCGTCATCGGCTTGGATGAAGGAGGCGAGGACGCCTTCGATCGCTGGCTTGAACTGGTCTGGTGCGTCGAGACCTTTTAGGAGGTTCTGGGTGCCTTTGGCAAAGCCTTCACCAGAGGCAACGAGCTGGCGAACGGCATCAAGCCGGGCTGAACGCTGGGCCAGGATCTTGTTAGTTCCGGTTGCAGCGGTGCGGGCGGCGTCGAGGTCGCCGCGCGTGTGCTGATAGGTGCGTTCGGCGGTGTGGAAAGTTTCCTCAAGCTCCGAGAGCTGCGAGCCTGTTTCTGAAACAAGCTGGGCGATTTGGGTCTGCTGGGCGATGTGCTCCTCAACTCCTAGCGAGAGGCGTTGCTCCTCTTCGGCGAGCTGGCGGGCGCGCTCGCGGTTGCCATCGAGCTGGGCGAGGGCTGACTCGATTTTCGCCTGCATCGAGGCGATGAGCGTCTGGGTTTTGTTCGCCTCGCCGCGGGAGGCGCGGAGGGTTGCTTCTAGGTTTGCGCGGGACTCGCGGGCGGTGATTGTCTGGTCCTCTTGCTTCTGGAGCTGGATTTCCTGCTCAACGATGCGGCGGTTGAGCTGATCGAGTGCCTCGTTGGCTGCGGTGAAATCGAATTCCTGCTGGGCTAGCTTTTCCCGGGTGGAGGTGATGTCCGAGTGGTTCTGCGAAATTCGGCCTTCGAGTTCCGCTTTGCGCTCGTTGTTAAAGGCGATACGGGTCTGGGCGGCGGCGAGCGAGTTCTGGTGGCCGTTGAGCTGCTGGCGGAGTTCGGCGAGTTCAGACTCGAAGAGGCGAGCGGCGGAGCGGGCTTCGGAAACGGCCTCTTCTTTCGCGGGAAGCTGGCGGGTGAGGTGGGAGTCGTGGGCGTCGAGCGAGCGGATGGAGGTGGTGAGTTCCCCGCGCCCGGCGATGATGTCGACGTAGCGCTTGTGGGCTAGGTGGGTGTCGAGAATGCGGTGATCGATCGAGAGAGATTGGAAACGTCTGGCTTTGGCAACCTGGCGTTTCAGAGAGTTCATGCGGCGCTCTTGCTCAGCCAGCACGTCGGAAACGCGGAGGAGGTTGGCTTCGGTATATTCGAGTTTGCGGAGGGCGTCTTTTTTCTCTCTCTTGAATTTCGTGATGCCGGCGGCCTCTTCGAAGACGGCGCGGCGCTCCTCGGGTTTTGAAGAAAGGATCTGGTCGATCTGACCTTGTGCCATGATTGAGTAGGCGGTCCGGCCGATTCCGGTGTCCATGAAGAGATCGTGGAAATCCCGGAGGCGGCAGAGGGTGCCGTTGAGGCGGTATTCGGAGCGGCCATCGCGGAAGACCCTGCGGGTGATCGCAACTTCGTTGAAATCGACTTTCAGCGACTCCTCGCAGTCCGCCATGGTCAAGGTGACTTCGGCCATTCCGAGTGGCTTGCGCTTCTCGGTGCCGTTGAAAATGACGTCTGCCATCTCGCCTCCGCGAAGGGCTTTGGCGGAGGTTTCCCCGAGGACCCAGCGAATCGCATCGACTACGTTGGACTTTCCGCAACCGTTGGGACCGACTATGCCGGTGACGCCTTGGGCGAACTCGAAAACCGTGCGGTCGGCGAAGGACTTGAAGCCTTGGATTTCTAGAGTTTTGAGATACATGGCGGAAGGATGTGGAATGGGGTTTCGTGGGAGCGTATGGTTTTCTCGGCCTGAGACAAGATGAGAATTGGCACCAATACCCCATGATGTGGCCAAATCGGATAAATCATACAAGGAATAGTGGCATGCGTTATTTCGGATACGTTAAAGAATTTGCCTGGCAGCGACCCGATAGCCTCACTCGTTTTTGGTTGCTGGTAGGTTCGCGGTAGGCATTTTGTTAGGTCGATATTGGGGCTTGCGGAACGAGGTGGAGCTGGTAGAGGTCGTGGCTAATGTTTGAGAAGAATACGCGAACCCAAGCGCGTTTCAGATGGGCGAAATTGTTCGGCATGATGCTTTTCATTCATGGCGGTGCCATGGGTCAGGCGCCGATCGATCCGCAGTTCGATCCTTCTGATGTCTATTTTCAGGCGTATCTTGCCACACGGGCGGGTGAGCAGTTGGAGAAGGATGAGGACTTCGTCGGGGCCCTTAGAAAATTTGAGCAGGCGGCGCAGTTGTTTGATTCCGTTGGGCGGTTCTATCCTGATTGGAAAACCGGGATGGTGAAAAACCGCCAGGAGCTGACGGCCAAGGCATTGGGTGTGGTTAGGGAGAGGGCGGGGGAGCAGATCCAAAAGGATCAGGGGGTGATCGCGGAGCTGGAAGGGGGAGCTCGGTCGGGCGGACGGATGATTGATCCGGCCGAGACTGTGAGGCCGCAGGCGCCTGGGATTCTTGAAGTTGATGCCTTGCAGTCGCGCCGATTGAAAGAAGCGGAGGCGGAATTGCGGCGTCTGCGGCAGACAATCGCGGATGCGGACCGTTCAAGTACCGAGGCGATGAGAAACGCATCGCGTGTCGGGGATTTGCAAAAGCAAAACGAGACTCTGGCGAACCAGCTGAAAGCGGCCGAGACCAATGTCCAGTCGCTCCGGGCGACGATGGCTGCGGCTCCGGTGCAATCCGAGATGAAGGCGCTCAACGATCAGATTGAGCGACTGGAGCAGGAGCGGATGGCGATGGGAATGGCGCTGAAATCAAGCCGTGGCGACCATGCGGAGGCGCAGGCGAAGATTGAGATTTTGCAGGCCGATATGGAGATCATGAAGGAGCAGGCAAAGGAGATGCGCCAGAAGGAGGCGAACCTGCAACGTGATTTGGAGACGGAGCGGGAGATCGCCAACGAGGTGGTGACGGGGCAGCGCCGGCAGATGGAGGACCTTCAAAAGGCGCTGGACTTGAAATCGCAACAGCTCACAGCGGCCAACGACCGGATCGCTGGTTTACAGACCGAACTGGACCAAAGCCAAGCGGCATTCGCGGAGCTGCGGCAGGAGCGGGATGGCCTTCTGCAGGAGCGTGCGCAGATGTCGGCGCTGCTGAAGTTGAACGAGGCGGGCCGGATCGAGCAGTTGATCGAGCAGAACATGGGCTTGGCTAAGTCCTTGCGTGAAGCTAACGAGAAGGTCGAGCGTCTGAACGTCGATAGTAACTCTGCGAAGGATGAGGTTGTCAGCGCCCAGCGGGATCTGGCGATAGCGAAATCCCAGATCAACCGGCTTCAGCAGGAAAAACATGAGCAGGACGAGCGTATCGAGGAACTCACCAGAAAGCTGAAGGAAGAGGAAAGCGTTTTGGCGGACGGTGGAGCGGGCTCCGATCCGGCGGAGGTGGAAATGCTGCGCGAAGTGATCCGCAGGCAGTTGCGGGTGCAGGAGCGGCGGCGGCAGGCGAAGGACCTGCTGGTGGAGGCAGCGCGTGATCTTGGGAAAGAGGACGAGCGACTGAGGGAGGCGATCGATCTGTTCGACGGTGCTGAGATCGAGTTGACTCCCGAGGAGCAGAGACTGGTGGCCGACCAGCAGGTGGACGGAGAGTTCGTTTCACCTTTTGCGCGTGATCGCACCACGGTCGGTCGTGCCACAGACGAGTTGAACTCCGAGCTTGAGAGCTACGATCGGGCGGCGACAAAGGCTTATCTGGCTGGACGGTTGCTACCAACGCGTGAGCTTTTCGCGCTGATGGTTGAGCGTCACCCGGGCCATGTGCCAGCCTTGTGCAAACTCGGGGTGGTGCAGATGAATCTCAACGAGCCGATGGAAGCGGTCGAAAGCTTCCGAAAGGCGATCGAGTTGAACGGGGAGAATCCATATGCCAACCGGATGCTTGGCTATGCGTACCTCACTCTCGGCGAACTTTCCTCTGCGGAAACCTACCTGAAGCGAGCGGTGGATCTCGCGCCGGATGATGCCAAAGGTTACATGCTTCTTGGATCGACGTCCTATCGACAAGGGGAGTTGCGCGAGGCGGAAACCAATTTCAAAGCGGCTATTTCGGCCGATCCGATGCCGAGCGAGCCATATTTCAATCTGGCGCTGCTGTGCGCCAAAAGCGGCAGGATCGCCGCCGCCCGCACCTATTATCATCAGGCTCTGGAACGTGGCGCTCTGCCTGACCAGAGTTTGGAGGCAAAGCTAGAGAGCTAATGAGTGTTCTGGAGAAAATGGTACCGCGCTGTAAGCTTGGGTTGGCGATTGCTTGCGCCGGCGGCCTAGCGGCTTGCGCTGATGCAGTGGACCCTTCAAGGCCGACGGCTGCTGCACCGAAGCCGATGTCCGAGCGTTTGGCGGAGTCCGGCGGCTACAAGCAGGATGACACCGGTGCTTGGGTTCCGAAGTCGGACAAGCGGAGCGCCTACGACAGCCAGCGGGAGTCGGCGTATTTCAAGGGCAAGATCGACAAGAAGACCTACAAGACGGGAGACTATGCCAAGAAATCCTGGTGGGGCACCAAGGAATATGAGGCTAAGACCTACACCGGGAACACGGATGGTTCGCGGTTTCAGACCCAAGCGATCCAAGACGGCCAGATGTCCCGGTATCATGATTCTAAGGCTAGCGAAGGAGGTCTTTTCGAGACCAAATCTCTGGATCGGAAGACTGCCCGTGAGTCGGGAGCAGCGGAGATTGCTCGGCCCGGAAACTCACGGGTTGAGGCGCGGCGCGGGGTTTACAAAGCCCCCTCGGTCATGGATTGGCGGGAGCAGCGGGCGATGAGCATGGATGAATCGCGAAGCCTGCTGGGCAGGTAGCCAGGCTATCTGACGCGCTTCGAGCTCTTAGGAATGTGGTCGATTGAAGACCGCTTGGCCCTTTGCCTGAAAATTCAGCTTCAGGGTTTCCGCTGAAAAGATCGAACGAAAGCCTCCCGCGCGTGGCTGATCACGAATGCGGAACCGGCACGATTTTGGAGTAATGATAAGAATTGCGAGCAATGAAGTCGTCCTTTGCAGTCCCGCTCAGGGGGCGCAAACGCATTTGCTGGAGGCCGAAATCGCTCAGGACGGTGAGAGAAATTTCCACTGCGGTGATTTCACCAGAGCGGATTTCCGCGTTGGTCGCCGCCGAGGAGGTGAAGGCGGTATCGACTCCCGTTCCGGTGATTCTAAGATTGGCAGCCGCAGATCCGGGACCAATGGGTACAGCCACGGATCGGGTTTGCCCTGGCCCTGTGCCGGAAGCCGATGTGACAGCGACGTGGAAGGTGACGCTGAACTGGTAAATGTTCTCACAGATAAAATTTTCATCGGCGTCGATGGCGTCGACTCCAGATGTGGCGCTGGCAAACCCCGCCTCCAGGTCGGTCTGTCCGAGGAGATCGGTGAATGTCTGATCCGGGTTGATGAGCTTGCGATAGAGTATGAAGGTCTCAAAGCCGGGGGTGCTTGATCCTCCGATGGCGTCTTTGTAGGCCAGCTGGTAGCCGACGGCAGAAACGTCTCCACCTAGGTCCACGTTCACTACTCCGATCTGGCCGTCATACCGATCGGTCGCGGCGGTAAAGAAAAGCAAATCGACCGCGTTTGGACTGCTCGTTCCACCTGGCCCGCCGGAGGGGGGATTGGAGCCGGCATAAAGCCATTCGAAATCGTTGCCCCTACGGACCACCAAAGATTCAAAGTCTCGGGCTAAGGAGTCCAACATTGCTTTACCCTGACGTGACGCTCGGATTTCGGAGCGGCTGCGGTTCCAAGTATCGAGGGAGAGAGAGGTGATTGATACGAGGATGGTTACGATCAGAGCTGTGATAGCCATCGCCACTAGCAGCTCGACGAGGGTGAAGCCGCGGGACGTCTTGTTTGAGTGAAGTTTCATTTGGGTTTGAGAGCAGTTCAGCGGCGGACAGCGAGGTTGCGGGTGAAGACTGGACGGGTGGCAGAGTCAAAGCGGGTGATAAATTGCGGGCCACTAAGGTAATTGAAAGCCTTCGTAGGCACGCTGTGAAACTCTGCGGAGAGGGCAATAGCAGCGTCAGTGTAATCGGCCGGGGTATTAGCGCTGTTGCCAGAGCTGTCTTCTATTGCCCCGGCTGCTCCTGGAGTCATTTGGCCCCCGCTATTTATCAATTGCTTAGCCTTCACAAAAAATACCGGTCCTTCAATTGCACTGAGATCTGCAGACAACTCAAGATCGCTCAGGCGGCGGGCGATGGATTGAACAACATAGTCCTCGCCGGGTTGCCCGGTTATGCTTGCCATAGGGGCGGGAGTTCCGTCTGAACGGAGGGATGAGGGGTTGCCGCGGTATTGATAGACAAAAACCGCGTCAGCAGCTGTGTCGGAATTTATTATCCAGTCGAAGACTTTGTCAAAACCGGTGGTGTAAGTGCTGCCACCTCGTAGGGTGACAAGCTCCCGTTCCAAGGTTGAGGCCAGTCGGTCAGCCTGTTGGCTGCTGATGGAGCGCCGGATACCTTGTGCCGCAGGAGTGAAAACAGCTAGAAAGCCCGTCAGCAAGACCGCTAGTACCCCGATCGCTATGACGGTTTCCATGAGGGTAAAACCTCTAGGAAGAACGGTGGACCGGACCCTCGGAGCGAGGGATGAAGCTGGATAGGTCATACGGTTTTAGAAGTTGTCTCCGCTCTCGGAGGTGATGTTCATCTGCTCGGGGCTGCGGTAGCTCGAGGTGCGACCGTTGCGCCAGATGACCAAGCCGGCAAAGTCCTTCTCCGCAGCTTTGGTGATTTTTGGCTCGCCTCCTGGAGCCCGAGCACCGGCACCGATGATGAAGCGAGCGCCAGGGCTGGAGCATATACCTTCGCCGTTGAATTCGTAATATGCCCAGTTTCCCTGGTAGCTGGTAGTGACGCCGGAGGTAAGGGTGTCTTCGGGGATGGCTGTGCCGTCCGCAGCTTGGGAATAGGTCTGGCTGAAAAACGTGCCGGTGGGCATGATGTAGGCACGACTGGCGAGGACCCAATTCCCGCTGGGGACGACCACGCCCTGATTGTCCACCTGTTCATGAACGATGGCAACCCTGCGGAGATACGTCTCGCTAGTCGGATTATCGACATCGACAATTACCCTGGCTTTGCACCGTTTGGATACGGCAATCATCCGGGCCTCTTCAAAAAGGGACTCACAGGTGGCGATGGCGGTGGAGGTGCCTTTCCCGGCAGTTAGGTTGCCGAGGCCGATGGCTCCGGCTGTCATCAGAACTGAGATGATCGCGATCACGGTTATGATCTCGACAAGGCTGAAGCCCGAGCGGTGCCGACAGCTCGGCCGGGTAAGGGAAAGACAGGGGTTTTTCATGGTTTTATGGGGCTTTTACCAGCTATTCTTTCGGAAAGCTGATCCTAGATCGCCTTTTCCGCAAGAAATAATGTCAATACATCGCAGATACTTCAACGGTGAAGAAGCTGCGGTGTAGGGCAGGGTTCATCTAGATCCCAGCCCTCAAGACGGGTAGCGACCTTTGCTGGGTCCGTTCATCCAGGCCCACGCGGAGCCGACGATATCGATCACATCGCGACGTTTGGCGGTCCAACCGAGAACGGAATTTGCCAAGGAAGGATCGGCTACCAGCTCAGGAGGATCTCCGGGGCGGCGGGGGCCGTAGCGAACGGGAACGCTTTTCCCGGTGACGGTCTCGACGGCCGAGATGATATCTTTGACTGAAATGCCTTTTCCCGTGCCGAGGTTGCAGCGGAGGGAGTCTTTTCCGGCGCTAAGATGCTCCAAGGCCAGGGCATGTGCTTCCGCGAGATCTTCCACGTGGATGTAATCGCGGATGCAGGTGCCGTCGGGCGTGGGGTAGTCGGTGCCGTAGACCTCTAGAGTCTGAATTTCTCCAGTGACTGCCATCAGCACCCGTGGAATCAGGTGCGTCTCCGGATCGTGGTCCTCACCGATCCGTCCGTCGGCGGAGCAGCCGCTGGCATTGAAATAGCGGAGGCAGGCGGAGCGGAGGCCCCAGGCGTGGTCACAATCGCAAAGAATGCGTTCCACCATCAGCTTGCTGTGACCGTAGGGATTGATTGGATTTTGCGGGTTAGACTCATCAATGGGAACCCGTTCAGGCGTTCCATAGGTGGCACACGTGGAGGAAAAGACAAAAATCTTGCACTCGTGCTCCTGCATGATTTGGAGCAAAGCGATGGGCTCCGCTGTGTTGTTCCAATAATATTTCAAGGGGTCGGTCACCGACTCGCCAACGTAGGCAAAGGCGGCGAAATGGACGACTGCCGAGAAGCGGTGCTTTTCAAAAAGGGAGCGGAGCAGGACGCGGTCCCCGACATCGCCAATCACCAGCTCAACATTGGGGCCGATGATGGCATCCGGGTGGCCGTAGGCGAGGTTGTCCAGCACGATGATCCGTTTCCCTTGTGACGCCAGATGGCGGACGGTGTGGGATCCGATGTATCCAGCGCCGCCGGTGATAAGTATAGGTTGTTCCGACATGGGAGTGGCCGAGGAAAGCGCCAAAAAGCCGCTGGTGCAAGCACTGTTGCCCGGGAAAGCCTCCAAGAGTGTTAGCGGAGAATTTTGCAAAAAATGTTGAATAGACAGCCGCAGCGTCAGGTCTAAGCTCCGAAATGAAACTTTATCGGAGACTGTTGGGAGGAATGATTGCGGGGGCGGCCGCTCTGGCGGTGTCGTCCTGCGCGTACGATCCTTATTATCAGGGGTCGTCATACTCCGGTGGTTATGGCGATGGGAACGGGTACGGGAGCTCCGGCTTTTCCAGCTCGGTTTTCATTTCGACCGGGAGTCCCCGCTGGGGCTACGACCCGTATGCCGGGGCGTACTACGACCACACCCGGCACTGCTATTATGATCCCTATTTGCACGGGTACTATCCTGTCGGATACCGCCCGCGTTATGTTCACGGGGCACCTCATCCACACGGGTGGAGCCACGGAGGCCACCATATTGCGCCGCCCAGCCGGATCCGTCACACAACCTTGTCGAATTACCACCACCGCGAGCACCGCTATCGGGAACTCGGCCACGACTGGTCTGGGGACATCCGGGCCGACCACTCGGGCTCCTATCAGGGGGGCCGGGAAAGGCTTTTAGCTCCTGAGGGCGGCTGGAGGGAGAGGCCCTCCCGCCACGACCGCCACCACGACGGCCCACAACACTCACCGCAGCAACTGCAAGAGAGTGGTCATGGCCGGGCCGGATCGCGCTGGGACAACATGGCTGTGGTCGCTCCCCAGCCCCACCGGGATCCGGACGGCAATCGCTTCAGCGGTGGCGGGAGAAGAGTTGATCCACAGCAGGGCGAAGAACGCATGAGGGCCTTCCAAGAGCGGATGCAGCAGCGGCAGCAACGACAGCCGCAGCCGGTGCCACAAACCCAAAATTGGTCGCCGCCAGCCCCGCAACAGGCCGCTCCTCAGATGCCGGAGCCTGGTCGCGGAGGCGGCTTTGGGCGCGGCCCCAGAGATGACCATGATGGGCCGGGGCATAGGGGGCGCGGCCGGGGCCGAGGGATTGAAGCCCTTCAGGGCCTCGGAGAGGGCTGAACCCACGCAACTTGAAATCAGCGTCCGCCAGTGAAAGCAGGCGGGCGCTTTTCATTGGGGATGGTAAGGAGCCAGCGGAAAACGAGGGCGAGAAGGATGGCCGCAAGCCCAACATGAAGCACCTGCACCCATGAATAAATGTGCACTTGGGCCATTACGATTCCCAAAAGCATTTGTGCGATGACCACCGCGAGCACGCCCTTCTGGGTCGGGGTGGTGCCGTTCGGTTGCGATAGTTTGGCAAGGGCATACACCCAAATTGTGACGGCGAGGATCAGCCAGGAAAAGCTTCTGTGGACCAGATAAGCCCCCGACTGTTCGAGTTCCCCGATCCATGTTTCTCTAGGGGCGTCTTGATGCAGTTTTGCCAGTTGATCGGTCATCTCCCGGATCTGAGAACCTAGAATGCCTTCGGCGACAGTGAGGAAAAGCAAACCGGCGACGAGCGCACGGACGAAGCCAAGTTGAGAGGAAGGTGCAATCTTCCAGGGGCGTTCGTTTCCCGCCCATACGCAGTAGACGAGGACGCAGATGAGCAGCATTGCCAACGCGAGATGAGTGCTGAGAACACCGGGCGAAATGCCACTATAAACGACACGGGCACCCATGATCGCGTTTGCCAGAACCAGTAGCAACGCGCAAAAGGACATCCAGAAAACGACGGGCTTCCGCTTCCGGAATTGGAAAGAGGCGATGAAAGTGGCGAGAGAGAAAGCACCCACAGGAAGGCTGAAAAGCCGGTTTACGAACTCCGTCCAAACGTGGCGCGGGTTGAACTCCTCACGCAGTTTTTCTCTGGTGATGGTGGAGGGGTCGCGGCCCATCCGCTTCGCTTTGCGCTGGAACTTCTCCACCGGTAGATTTGCGAAATCCACCTGTTCCACATTGGTGGGTGGGATGAGCATTCCCCAGCATTTTGGCCAGTCGGGGCAGCCCATTCCGGCTCCAGTCACCCGGACGGTGGCACCCACGAAAATTAGAACAAGCACCGAGACCAGTGCGGCGGTAGCGATTTTTTGATAGAGATTGAACTTCATACGTTTCCTCGTCGGCTGGCTCCGGGAGAGCCAGGGAACGCATCGATTTCACCGATGGATACCTCCGCGCCATTCGCCCCTGCAGGCGGCACCGATGCGGGGGCCGGAGGTGTTACTTCAAGCAGTTTTTTCTCGGCCGTTCGCCCCGGTTGCTCGGCGGAGATTGCAACGCCGATCCAGCGGAACTCATCACTGCCCTCAAGAATTACTTTGAGCACCATGGTCAGAGGGACTGCGAGCAACATTCCCAGCGGGCCCCACATCCAGCCCCAAAACATCACGGAGACCACGACGACCAGAGTTGAGATCCCGAACCGCCTGCCAACGAGCATCGGCTCGAGGAAGTTCCCGAGGAAATTGTTGATCAGCAGGTAACCACCGGCCACTAGGATCGCGTTGGGGAAGCCTGCGACGAAGAGCGCGAGCAGGGTAGGCGGAGCACCGGCGATGAGCGAGCCGACGACCGGGATAAAATTAAGGAAGAAGGCGAGGATACCCCAGAGTAGGTAGAAATCCAAGCCGGCGGCCCAGCAAAGAAGGCCTGCGAGAAACCCGGTGGCCAGGCTGACGGCCGTTTTGATTGCAAGAAAGCGCTGGATATCGCGGGTTGCGCTGAGCATCCGGGCGAGGTTCGGGCCCCGGGCGAGGCTGATGGCTTCGAGCCGCCTCCCATACATTCGCGCTTCGCTCAGCATGAAAACGGTCAGGATCAAAGTGATCACTGAGGTGCCGAGGAATCCAACCACCCGGCCAAGCACGCCGGTGCCGACGTCCCAGATTTTCTCAAAACGGATGTTCTGTAGGTTGGCGAGGTTATTGGTGACAGCCTCGTTGATCTTTTTTTCGGCATCGGGAATGCCGTATTCGGTAAGCTTCAGAGCCAAGGATTCGGAGGCACTGCGGATTTGAGTGGAAACTTGAGCGGCATAGCGGCTGTCCCATTTTTCCTGGAGATCTCCGACGAGTATGACCGCAAGAACGACGATTGCCGCAAGGAAAACGAAATCGAAAGCGACTGTTAGAAGCACGGCCAGGGGTCTGGGGATCTTCTTTTCCCGGAGAAAATTGAGCAGAGGGAAACTGACGGTGGCGAGGAAAAAGGCCAGCAGGATCGGGATCAGGAAAGACTGAGCCACCTTCAAGCCGCCGATAATAATGATCAGCGTGGCTAGCAGAAGAAGGGCTTTGCCAGCTCTCAACTTCCCGATCTCATTGTCGCTGCGCATGTACTCCTGATCTAATGTGAATCGAGGGTTGTCCGCAACCTATTATCGCGGGAATGGGAGGGTCGGCCAAGCCGGATAGCTCAGGGCTGGGTGTCGAAGTGGGGCACTACGGCCTTCCCCTGGACCCGGCCACAATGGCTCTGCGCAGGAAAAGCTATAAGCCATGATCTTCAGTCGTTTGGAAGCGATGAGGGCGCGTTGCAGCTCTCCTGACGCACGCCTACCCAAGCCGGGCGCATATTTCATTTTAAAGCGCGGGATGACGATGCCGCCTCAGGCGAGGAATGCTCCCTAACAAAAATGAAACCAGGCATCAAGCCTCGTAGAGGATGATGCCTGGTTTGAAAAACGGTGATGAAGAAGCGGTCTACTTGGTATATTCCACCTGAGATTCGATCTCGATCTCGCGGAATTGCGGAAGAGGACGAAGGCCCGGAGCCACAGTGTCACTTGTGCAGCAACATGAGGGGGCTAAAACTGCGACGGCACTGACAGAGATGGCGAGAAGCAAACGAATCATGGTAAGGCTCGGTATAAAGTGTGGAGTTTTTTTGGAAAGAAATATGATCCCGAAGATCGAAATTTCCCCGCCGACCGGTGGGCAGGCGGGGAGTAGATCAGTCGCGGCTTACTTGGCTGGTGCCATGTAAGTAGGCGCTGGAGATGGTCCTGGAGCGCTGCTAGGGCAGCATGAAGCGGCGAAGAGAGCTGCGACTGCGGCAACGACGGTGAGTTTGATGATGTTCATAATAGGTAGGTTGTGTTAGGTAGTTGTCAGCACCTCTCCCTGATGGCGGGGTGCTGGCCGCGAGACTAGCGGCGGCATCCGGTGCTGCAAGGCAAAATGAACCGTCAGTGCGTGGCTAATGCAGGTTGACCTAACGGATCTCAGCTCTAGCCTGCCAGAGTGTCCGGGTCAGGAAACAGCAAACCTTACCTCCAAGCGTGGTTGAAACGCACGAGGCGCGAGCTATCAGGTAGTGGCCGCCTATCCGAGCTGGCACTTATCCTATCACGTGAAGGGGATGTGGACGCTGCTACTTGGCGTATAGAGATGCGGAGAGTTCTGGAGGGAGAGGAAGAACCCGGCTTCGAGCTACTGACTCGGATCGACTCGATATTGGCGAAGCCCGGCGGGTTGCCGACTACGGAGGACGCGCAAGCAGACCTGTTCGGCTAAAATCGCAGGATAAGAAAAGGATCGGAGCTTGGCCGGGAAAAATCGAAGGTTTTTTGATTGTTCATCGACACCCTCCATAGCAGCGTAGCATCGCTTCCGCCAAACGGAAGATTCTTTAATATTTACTTTATATATGCACCGTTTGTCGTCAGTAGCAGTATTAATACAATTCAGGATTGCTTCATTATTGGTCGTGCTGATGATCCTCTGCTGGGTTGCGGCAGTATGGCTGGTGATCTACGCGCTGGTGGTTGGGAATAATGATTATCTGATCTATGGAGTGATCGCCGCTGCCTCCGCCTTCCTGTGCATGGTGATCAATTTCATCTTGTGTGGTCGCGTGAAATGCCCGCTTTGCATGATGCCACCGCTCCAGAACCGTCGTTGTTCGAAGCACCGGACCGCGACCAAACTCTTGGGCAGTCACAGGCTGAAGGTGGCTGCCATGATTCTCTTCACAGGACATTTCCGCTGCCCCTACTGCGGAGAGCCGACGACCATGCAGGTCAGGCAGCGGGGCGGGCGCTGAGCTTCCGCACGCTGCTAAATTTCCGGATCCCCGGGATTGCCGGTTGCACAAGGCCTGCGGGGTGGCAAGCTGTGCCCTGTTAGCTATGACAACGGAAAAACTACAGGAAAGAATCGCGGAGAGCAGTACATGGATCGCTGCGGTGAAGCAGGAAATGGCGAAGGTCCTGGTGGGGCAGGAAAGTCTCGTGGACCGGCTGCTGGTGGGGCTGCTCTGCAACGGGCACATTCTTTTGGAAGGCGTCCCGGGCCTCGCGAAAACCTTGGCGGTCAAGGCGCTCTCCGGTTCGCTCTCTGCTTCTTTTGCCCGTTTCCAGTTCACTCCAGATCTGCTGCCGGCCGATCTGGTCGGGACAATGATCTATCATCCTCAGGACGCGCGCTTCGAGCCGAAGCTCGGGCCCATTTTCAACAATCTGATTCTTGCGGACGAAATCAACCGCGCTCCGGCCAAGGTGCAGTCGGCGCTGCTTGAGGCGATGCAGGAGAAGCAGGTGACGCTGGGCGACCGCTCCTACCCATTGCCCAAGCCGTTCCTCGTTCTAGCCACCCAGAACCCCATCGATCAAGAGGGGACCTATCAGCTTCCGGAGGCGCAGTTGGACCGCTTTCTCCTCAAAGTGAACGTGGGCTACCCAGGGAAGGACGAGGAGCTGGAAATCCTTCACCGGATGGCGACCTCGGCACCGGTTTATGAAACCAAAAACGTGGCGACGCCGGAGCAGGTCAGCGCCTCGCGGGAGCTGGTAAACGAGGTGTATATTGATCCGGCGATCCGCAAATACATCGTCGATCTGATCTATGCCACCCGCTTTCCGGTGAACGTGGACGCGCCGTTGAAGAACTGGATCCGCGCCGGCGCCTCGCCACGGGGAACGATCAACCTAGCCCTTGCCGCCCGCGCCCGCGCCTTCATGCAGGGCCGGGCCTATGTGACGCCGCAGGACGTGAAGGACATGGCTTTGGACGTTCTCAGGCACCGGATTCTTCTGACTTATGAGGCGGAAGCGGAGGGAATCACCACCGACACCATAGTCAGCCGCATCCTCTCGAAGGTTGTGGTGCCCTGAGGAAAAGGAAGATCTTGTTATTTTACATCCGATAGATGAACGAAGAGGAACAGATCGAGGAAATGATGGCTCGGGTGCGCAAGCTCGAGCTCAAGGCCCGGCGCCTGGTCCGGGAATCGTTTTCCGGAGAATACCTCTCCTCATTCCGCGGCCAGGGCCTCGATTTTGACGATTTCCGCGAGTATCAACACGGCGACGAAGTCCGCTTTATTGACTGGAACGTTACCGCACGGATGAACGAGCCGTATGTTAGAAAATTCCGTGAGGAGCGTGAACTCTCGGTGATTATGGCGGTGGACGTTTCCGGCTCCGCAGATTTCGGCAGTCGACATTTGAGCAAGCGCGAGCTGTCCGCCGAGATCGCTGCGATCCTTGGGTTTAGCGCATTGCAGAACGGGGATCAGGTAGGGCTGCTTGTTTTCGCGGGTGAGCCGGTGATGTTCATCCCGCCCGGCAAAGGATCGAGGCATCTGCTGCGGATGATTCGCGAGATCCTGATGGCCAAGCCGGAGAAACAAGGAACCTCGATCGAGGAGGCCTGCAATTTCCTGATAAGGTCACTCAAGCGCAAGGCCTTGGTGGTGATGATCTCGGACTTTCACGCAGACTCGCTCGATAAGCCGCTTGGAAAGCTCGCCCGCAAGCACGAAACGGTGGCCCTTGTGGTGAACGATCCATTGGAAGAGGAGCTTCCGAAGGCAGGGCGTGTGGTGTTGGTTGATCCTGAGACAGGTTTTGAGACCCTCGTCAACACCAGCAACAACAACCTGCGGATGGCTTATAAAAAGCTGATGAGAAGACAAGCCGAGGGCGCGGCATCGGTATTCAAGAAACACGGAATCGACGCCGCGACTCTAAAAACCGATCGTGATGCCATGCCGGACCTGCATGCATTGCTGAAACGCCGGGGCAGGCGGCGGAAATAGGTGTATGGAGGAAAAAAGAAATAGCTTTGAATTGGTCGAGACGCGCGACGCACTTGACCTGTTACCAGCGTGGGAACCCCAGGCGTGGTGGTTCTTCGCTGCGGCAGCGGTTGTGGTTGTGCTGTTCTTGCTGGTTCAACTCTTTAAGAGCCGGAAGCAGGTTGATGATCCGCATCGTGAGAAGCGCGAGGCCTACAGAGAGGCGAAAGCGGGGTTCAAAGGATATGAAGGCAATAACTTCCGTGAGGCGGCGGCATGGGTCTCGCTGGTGCTGCGGCGTTACCTCGCACGAAGCATGAAGGAGCCGGCGCTATTTGAAACGCATGAGGAATTTGTCGGGCGGCATGACGGGCTCAAGGATCTGCCGGAGGATGTCAGATCGGAGGTGGGGGTGTTTTTTGCCAGGCTGGCGGCACTGAAGTACGCTCCCGAAGAGGGCTTTTTGGTTGGCGCGGGCGAGATTATGAGCGGCGGAGACGAGTTGTTGGAGAGGATCCATCGAGCATGATTTCTGACTTTATCACGCATTTTCGCTTTGCTCAGCCCGGCTGGCTGTTGCTGCTGGTGCCTTGCCTCCTTTTGCTGCTACTTCGCAGGGGTAGGGGAACTACTGGAGCGGTGGTATTTCCAAATCTGGGCGTGCTTGTTAGTCTCGGGAAGAGGGTGAACCGGCTCGCATGGAACATCGGTCTGCCTCTGCTTTTCCTTTCGTTGGTTTTTGCAATTCTTGGCATGGCGCGCCCCGTGTGGCGCAATGAATACCAGAGCAAGATCGCGAGCGGGATTGATATCATGATTGCCTTCGATGTGTCGCTCTCGATGGAGATCGATGACTTCCGGATGGACGGTCGACCGACCAGACGACTGGAAGCGGCGAAGCGAGTGGTGGATGCTTTCATCTCACGGAGACCGGATGACAGGATTGGCTTGGTGGCTTTTGCCGGGCGTCCCGTTTCTGTTAGTCCGATTACTCTCGATCACGATTGGCTCCGCAGCGGACTTGAGGGCCTGAGGTTGAACGATCGCAACAACATGGGCACGGTGCAGGAACAGGGCACGGCGATCGGATCGGCGTTGGCTGTTGCCGCGACCCGGCTTGATAACCGCGATGCCAAGAGTAAAATCATCGTTCTGGTGACGGATGGAGCGAGCAATTCCGGCAAGATTTCCCCATTGGAGGCCAGCAAGCATATCAAAGCTCTGGGCATCAAGACCTACACCGTTGCGGTGGGCACGACCGAAGGCCGTGTTGGTAGCAACATCCAGCGCTTTCCGCGTCAGGAGTTCGATCTGCCGACGCTCCGCAAAATCGCGGCGGAGACCGGAGGCGAGCATTTTTGGGCGCAGAGCATGGAAGATCTCGAGAACAATTTTCAGACAATTGATGATCTTGAGAAAACGGAATCGCGGAGCCTGACGGTGAGGGATGACCGCGAACTGTACGGCTGGTTCGTGGGAGCTTCATTGCTGGCGGCGCTCGGCACGGCGGGTTATGTGTCTTTCAACAGAGTGAGCGTGTAAAAGATGAGTCTAGGATATCCAGCATGGTTGTGGTTGTGGATCGTGGTGCCAGTCCTGGCCATTGCGGCCGTGCTGGCGGGGCGGTTTGCGAAGCGGCCGTGGGAGGAATTCGCGGCGGAGCGCTTGCGGGGGAAGCTGATCAAGCGGGAGCATCCGCTGCCGCGCTGGCTCTCACTGAGCTTTCTGCTGGCAGGGATCATCGCGCTGATTTTCACAATGGCTCGGCCCCAGGGGGACGCTGGAACGAAAACGGAAACGACAACCGGCCGCAACGTGATGATCGCGCTGGACCTCTCCCGCAGCATGAGGGTGCAGGATGTGAAGCCGGACCGGCTGGCACAGGCGAAAATAGTGATCTACGAGCTGCTGGAGAAGCTGGAAAATGATCGGATAGGCTTGATCGGTTTTGCAGGTTCACCGTTTTTATCCGCTCCACTGACGATTGATCACGCGGCAGTTAGGGAAACGGTGGAACAGATGGATGAGACCTGGATGCCTCTGGGCGGGACTGATTTTCCGGCAGCTCTGCAGCTGGCCATCGCGACGCTTAAAGAGACGGGTCAGAAAAACAATGTGCTCGTTCTGATCAGTGATGGCGAGGATCACAGTGAAGATCTGGATCCGATACTTGCGGAGGCCGAGCGTGCGGGCGTGACGGTATTTGCGATTGGTGTAGGGACGGAAGATGGAGGCTTCGTGCCGCATTCTGATTTCACCGACGGTTACCTTACCGATCGCGGCGGCGACCGAATTCTCAGTCGGCTCGAATCGGACATGCTGCGCAAAGTAGCGGAAGAAACGGGCGGACGTTATGTGATCGCTGGCACCGGTGCTGACATTCCGGCGATGGTGGAGGTTACGATTCAAGGAATGGACGCGTTCGAGGTGGAGGGAGGCGAAACGCGGATCGTGATCGAGTTTTTTCAATGGGCTTTGCTCCCGGCGATCCTTTTCCTGATGGCGTCTATTGTGTCTGGCACGAGGTGGCGGGGGATGGCGCGGGTGGGAACGGCTGCGATGTTTTTTTCGATGGTTCAAAGTGGTTTTGGCACCAGCCTGAGCGAGGCAAGGAGAGCCTTCGATGAAGGAGATTTCGGTGAAGCGCGCGATGCGTATCGCTCGCTTGCGGAGGAAAATCCCGACAGCGACCGGGGAGCTCGATATCGTTTGGCGGAGGGTCTCGCTGCTTATGAGGCGCAGGATTTCCGTGGTGCCCGCACGGCATACAGCGCCGCCCTTCTGGCTGATGATTCAAGGGTGGTCGGGCGTGCTCACGAAGGTCTCGGCAACACGCTGTTCCAGCTGGGTTGGATGGGTCTTGCGGGAAGCCGCTACCCGGCGGGAGAGAAGGTTCCGAACATGGAGGTTTTTGACAAGCTGGTGCGCGATCAGTTGGAACGAATGAGCGAGGCGGTCGTCCCGCAATCAGGCGATAGCACGGAGTTTTCGCGGCTTGAGGCGGTGATCCTGAACTGGACAGATGCGGCGCGGCACTATCAATCGGCTTTGAAGAGAAATCCGGGCGACAAGGCCTCACAAGAGAACCGCGAGCTGACGGTTCGGTATTTGAAACGGCTTCAGGAGATCTTAAATGAGGAAAAGAAAAAAGCTGAGGAGGAAATGCCGCAGCAGGGTGAGGGCCAGCAGTCGCAACCTCAGGAGGGGCAGGAAGAAGGGGAGAGCGAGCCGGGAGAAAACCCAGGGGAAGGCGAGGAAGAATCCGACCAAGGCAAGGGCGGAGAAGAGGAGCAGGAGCAAGGCCCCGGTGACAAGGAGGCTGAGAAACAGGAAGAGGGGCCGGACGGGGAGAAACCCGATGACAAGGAGGGTGAAGAGGGCGAGAATCCAAACGAAACTCCAGAAGAACGGGCTCGCCGGATCCTTGATGAAAACTCCGATCTGCAGAGAGGTCCTCTCAATCCAGGTCGGCGCGAGTTCAGGGACCCGGCGAAAGATTACTAAAATATGAGTGCAATGATTTTAAGAATATTCTGCGTTCTCTGCTTGGCCCTAGGCACTGGGCTGGGGCAGAGCCCGGTTCCGGCGCAGGGGGCGGTGACGGCGCAACTTTCCTCGAAGTTCTTGGTTAGGGGGGAACAGGCGCTCCTTGAAATCCGTGTGGAAGGACGGCAGCCCGATCAAATGCCGCGGATACCGGCGGTGAACGATGTGGCAATCGAGTCGCTGGGCTTTGGGTCCCCGCGCATGACGCCGGGTCGGCGGATACAGTCGAGCTTCCAGTATCTCATTTCCAGCTATGAGGTGGGCAAGCATGTCATCCCGCCCGTTGCAATGATGGTGGGAGGCGTGAGGGCGATGACCGAGCCCGTGACCTTTGAAGTCTTCAACCCGGACGACTTGGTTTGGAGTCAAGCGGTATCGCAGCCGTCGGGGGACACGTTCCGGTATGCGAGCATCATCAAGGTTTCCGATCAAAAGGTTTACGAAAATCAAACGGTGGAAGCCGAGATCAAGATTTTTGTCCCGCTGGAGCTGGCCCGAACGGTTGCGGACTGGGGAATCCCGGAATACGAACGCGATGGCGTCGCCGCGTGGCGGTTCGAGCCGGCGGAGTCGAGGGGGCAGGTTAACCTCCTAGGTCAGCCTTACATCTCGCTTTCTTATCCGACCACGATGACTGCCCTTCGTTCGGGCGAAGTCGAGCTTGGCCCGGCGACTGTGCGGGTGACGTATATGAAGATGACGTTCAACCGCTATGCCGGGCGTGAGGAGGCACAGGCGACGCTGGATATTCCGAAAGTCGTTTTCAATGTGACGCCACTTCCCAAGGGAGCGCCTGAGGGCTTTGATAATTCGGTGGGTCAGTTCACGCTTGGCACCGCGATCAAGCAGACGGATGTCGTGGAAGGCGAGCCCCTAGCGGTGGATGTGATTGTGACAGGAAAAGGCAATCTGGACAACCTGCGCTCTCCGAGGCTCATTGATGAGAGTGGATGGAAAGTTTATGACGCCACGGCGACCCAGCGGGGGGAGGAGCGGAGAAATATCAGCGGCACTGTGGTGTTCAGCCAGTTCATCAGGCCGCTGGAAATGAAGAGTGCGGTGCCTCCGTTCCAACTGGTTTACTTCGATCCGGAAGCGGAGGAATACCGGACCACCACAACCGAGCCAATCCCGCTCTCAATGACGCCTGCGACAGGAGGCGGTGTGACTGAAGCATCCGGTCCGCCTCAAGCGCTGCCGCTCCCCGTGGAGCGCATGACGGACATCCTCGGCTTGATTGACACCGATGCACTTCTGATCCAATCGCGGCGTAATCTTCCCAGGTGGCTTGGGCATGCCATTGCAGCACTTGTCGCCTCGGCACTGATCGTCCGGGCTTTGTGGATGCGTTACGGTCATCTGTTAGAAAAGGATGAGGTGAAAACGAGGAAGCGGGAAGAGTATCAAAGACTGTCCCGGACGGCCTCGAAAGATGGAGTTGGCTTCCTGCGATCCGCTGGTGGTTTTGTGGAAAAATGGCTGTCGCCGGAGCAGGACGAAGCGCTACGCGGAATTCTGGCGGAGCGCGACCAGGTGTGCTTCCGAGAGCGCAAAGACGAGTCCGCAGTGCCGAAGAAGCGCCGGGAGGAGATCCTGCGGACTCTTCGTAGAGCGGCCTTCGGCATGGTGATGTTCGCAATCACGGGATTCTCAACGGCGGAAGGAGCGGTGGGAGAGCAGGCGAAGGAAGCTTACGAATCCGCGAAATACGAAGAGGCCGCGAAACGGTGGCTTGAAGCCGGTCCTTACGAGAACCTGTCTGCAGACGCTCTCTACAACATCGGCAATGCGGCCTATCGAATGGGAGTTCCGGGACAGGCGGCTCTGTATTACCGCCGCGCCCTTGTGCGGGACAGAACACACGGTGAAGCGCGGCAGAATCTTCATTTCATCGAACGCAAGTATGGAGCTATTACGATCGACCGGCCGAACTACCAGTATGCGCTGGCGAGGTTTCCCATCAGCACCTGGCGCGGCACGCTCTGGGCCGGTGTGTGGCTTGTGGTGATTGGATTGCTGGTTTTTCCCGCCACCCGCCCCGGCTCTAGATGGCGTGTGGCAGGGGTGGTCGCTTTCGTGGTCGGACCCTTGTTGATGTCATTCGGGGCCTTGGGTTGGAAATACTATCCGGATGACGCGGATTTCGCGCCACTTGCCAGACAGGCGGTTATCACAGGGGAAAAAGTGGTCCTCCATACGGATGCGGCCCGAACCTCTCCTGAAGTGATCGATGCTCCACCCGGCTCTCTCGCAGAGGTGATCCAGCAGTCGGGTCGCTGGGCCTATGTGAGCTTTGCCACAAGGACGCGGGGTTGGGTCCCGGTGGAATCGATCGAGATGATCATACCAAAGGAAAAGCCAGAACCACCGAAGCCAAAAAAGGTCGCCGCCGATGGTAGCAACGCCTAAGGCTGTGGCGATGAGCGATGGGACAGTAGCCAATGGCATGGCGTGGCTGGCGAGGCGGGATGGTAGCGTAATGGTTGGACACGGACCCTTCAAGGCCGCTGGCGAACCGCCACCGTCTGGAGTGGCTTTTTACAAACGAGATTTTTCGTTGGAGGGAAAAACGCCGTGGCAGATCCCAACGCGTCACGAGATCTTTGGATCGGATGATTTTAGGAAGATGCATGTCGCAGCCAGCCCAATGGTTGATTGGGAGACACCGGATGCGATGCCTTTCTCGATTGTTTTTCAGGAGATCATGACGTGCGTCCGGCAGGGGATGATCGAGAAGACGGTGCCGGTGGTGACGGAGCGCGGCCGGGCGAGGGGCGAAGTTGCCTTGGGCTTGCTGGCCGCGATGGCGCAGCAGAGCGCTCCGCTGCATTCCTACGGGTGGATTGAGAGAGAGAGCGGATTTGCGGGGGCCACTCCCGAGCTTTTGTTTTCGCTACGGGATCATCAGTTGGAGACGATGGCTCTCGCGGGCACCGCGCGACAGGAGGATGAAGAGGTCTTTGGCGTCGACGAGAAGGAAATCCGAGAGCATGAATATGTGGCGCAGACTCTGGTGGCGAAGCTTCTTGATTTAGGTTCGCTGCGGAGGCAGGGGCGGAAGGTGCTGCGGCTCGGTTCGATTGTTCATTTTCTAACAGGGATTTCGTTGGAGTTGGAAGAGCTTCAGGAGCCAGGGCGTCTGCTCCGCAGGCTGCACCCAACTCCTGCTCTGGGTCCGCTGCCGCGGACGGATCAGACGATGCAGATGCTCGCGGACTGGCGCGGACGGCTTGGCTGCCCAAAGGAGTTCGGCGCGCCTTTCGGAGTCTGGGAGCAGGGAAGTTTCGAGGCGGTTGTGGCGATCCGCGGGATTTGGTGGAAGGGACGGAGCGTTTCACTGCCTGCTGGCTGCGGGATGATCGAGGCCAGCCGTCTGGTCAACGAGTGGCGGGAACTCCGTCTGAAGCGGGAGGCTGTGAAACGATTTCTGGGAGGCTGAAATCGGTCCTAGAGATCGATTGTCGGCGAGGGAAGGAGGCGAGGGCTTGGAGCCGTGTGAGGCAGGTGGATGAGGATGTTGGTGCCTTGTTCGGGCTGCGATTTGACTTCGATTTCCCCACCGTGCTCACGGATGATGCGGCGGACGATAAGAAGGCCAAGGCCGGTGCCGGAGGATTTGGTGGTGCGGTAGGGCTCGAAGAGGCTGCCCATGTGCTCGGGCGGGATGCCGGTCCCGTTGTCGGAGATGGAGATGTGAAAGTCGGTTTCTGTAGAGCGTGTGCGGATCTCGATGCAACCGTCATCGCCAGAGATTGCTTGGTAGGCGTTGCGGATGAGGTTGTAAAAAACCTGTTGGAATTGATCTGGATCGATGAGGGCGGGCGGGAGGTTCTCCGAGAGGTCGAGGTTGACGCTGATGTTGCGGGAGGCGATTTCCGGTTCAAGCAGGGAGAGCGTCTGGCGGAGGACGGCGTTGAGGTTTCGAGAGTCCCGGCGTGGTGTGGTGGGGCGGACGGCGTGGAGAAACTGCTTGAGGATCGTGTCAAGGCGCTGGATTTCCTGGCGGGCCGTTGCGAGGTGGCCGTCGAGGCTTTTCCGGTCCGATGGTGGGAGCCTTTTGAGCTTCCGCTCCATGAGCTGGAGGTGAATGTCGAGGGAGTTGAGAGGGTTTCCGATTTCATGTGCCACTCCGGCCGCAAGAAGCGTGAGGGCGTTTAGGCGCTCTGATTCTAGGTGCTCCTGTGTTTCGGCGTAACTGCTGGTCAGGTCGCGGATCAACATTACGTGGCCTAGTGGAAGCTCATGGTTCTTCGGTCCATCGATCGGTGAGAGGTAGAAGTTGAGCTGCCGGTGCTCGGGATAAAAAATCTCGATATCGCGTGAGACCGCCTGCATGGAGCTCTTGAGGGGAATGGTATCGATACCGCGGATCTTGGAGGAGAGTTTTTCGCCGAGGGAGTTTGAGGGATCGAGCCCGAAGAACTGGCAGGCGGCGCGGTTGAGGAAGAGGATTTTTCCGTCGGGATCGAGGATGATCAGACCTTCCTGAAGTGCTTCAAAGACGTTTTCCAGAAAGCCTTTTTCTTGAATCAGGCGGGTGACGATCTGCTGCACCTCTCCCGGCTCGACGCGGTCGAGGCGGGCGACGAGTTTGTCAAGGAAGCCGGATTTCACTGGGGAACAATGGCTGTGGCTGGGATGCTTGGCGAGGATTCTTGCGAGTTGGGCCTTGCCGGGCGGCATCGTGATTTCTGCTTGTCCCGATAGACGGCTCAGTTTGGATTTTTTGCGGTGGCGTGGTGGGGTGGGAAGGGACAGGTTGGCGGCGACGAAATGGAGAATATCACCGCGCTTTCAATGACCGCCTGCTATGCGCTGGCGCTGCTCCTTTTCGGACTGGCTTCGGCGAGGCGCTTTTTGGATGCGCGGCGGGTCATTGGTTCACCCCCGGCGATCCCTGCGGGGAAGGTGCCGGTGTGGATGTATCGGCCGATTGACCTGCTTGGGGTGTTGCTGGTCGTCGGCGTGTTCTATCTACTCTCGATGGGAAATGCGATGGCCGAAAAGGCCGAGGGCGGAGCGGAACTGACGATCGAGGCGTTGATCTTCTCGATAGGGTTTCAATTTCTCATGATGTTCATGGTTATCGCAGCGGTGGCGAGAAGGGTGGGGATTGTGGAATGGCTCGGGCTTGTGTGGGAGAAATGGCCGCTCGTTTTCGCGATCGCCCCGGCGGCGGTGCTCTCGATGTGGGCACTCTTCGCGGGGCTTTACGAATTCGGATACATGGACCTGATGGAGCGGCTGGGCGTGGAAAAGGTGCAGGAGGCGGTGCAGATTTTCCAGACTGAGGTAAATCCGGTGGTGCTGGGCCTGATGGCTTTCGCCGCTTCGATCGTTGCTCCGCTCTGCGAGGAGGTGGTTTTCCGTGGCTATCTTTATCCGGTGGCGAAGAAATTTGCCGGGCCTTCGATCGCGGCGATTGCGACGGCGCTCGTGTTCTCAGCTGCGCACGGCAGCCTGGCGGCGCTGTTGCCGCTGTTCATTTTCGGGCTTGTTCTGGTGGCGATGTATGAATGGACGGGCTCGATCTGGGCTCCGATTGGGGTGCACGCCCTTTTCAACGGGGCGACGGTGGCTATCCAGTTGTTGATGAGATATGCCGATCTGCCACAGAATCTGGTGCAATGAGGAACCTTCGAGACATCGGTGAGGATGCTTTGATCGAGCGGCTGGTGGCGCTGGTGCCGAAATCAGACGCGGCGGACGGCGGTCCGGGGGACGACTGCGCGGTGGTGGACGGAGGTGGCGCACGGCTCGAGCTGCTTAAGACGGACGCGCTGGTCGCAGGAGTGCATTTCGAGATGTCGGCAGATCCGCGGGCCGTGGGTTGGAAGGCGGTGGCGAGGGTGGTCTCGGATTTCGCGGCGATGGGTGGAGTGGGCGAGCGGTTTCTTGTCACGCTCGCCTTACCGGAGACGATGGAGGTGGAGTGGGTGGAAAATTTCTACCGCGGCATGGGCGACTGCATGAAGAAGTACGGAGCGGTCCTGGCCGGCGGGGAGACCTGCAGGGTGCCTGAGGGTTCGGCAGCTGTGATCTCTATCGCTGCAACCGGTTGGGTCGAGCGGGAGGGGGTGGTGATGAGATCGGGCGGGCGGCCGGGCGACGAGTTGTGGGTGACGGGGCTTCTGGGAGGCTCGCTCGCGGGGCGGCATCTTATTTTCCCGCCCAGGGTTGAGGAGGCACGCTGGCTGGTGAAGCGGGCGCGACCTACGGCGATGATGGATCTCTCCGACGGCCTGGCAAAGGATCTGCCGCGGCTGGCAAAGGCATCCGGCTGCGGCTTCAGCATCGACCTCCAATTGGTCCCGAGAGGGGATGGCTGCTCGGTTGAGCAGGCGATCGGAGATGGAGAGGATTTTGAGCTGCTCTTCACGGTCGTTCCTCAAAGTGACTTCTCAGCTGAGTGGGCGCGGCGTTTCCCTGAGATCGCGCTAACGAAAATCGGCACGCTGGTGGCCCCGGGCGCAGGTGAGGAACTTAGGGGGGGGTGGGATCATTTTCGCTGACAGAAGGTTCCGAGGGTGGTTCCGCAGGCTCGGCAGGTGGCGGAACGGCTTCCGGCCCGGTTTGCAAGAGGGTGGTGAAGCTTGCGGCCCACTCGGGTGCCGCCTCGTGGGCGATGTGTTTTTCGATATGGGCCAGCATGCGCATAGCTGCATTCCGCTGATCGCCTGCGTTGAAAAGGTCTACCTCCGCGTCCCATTGAAGCTTTGGCAGCGTATCGGCCATGAACTTATGGTATTCGCGTGAGTGATCGCCGGATTTGGGTTTGTCCTCGGGCTTCTTCGAAGACCATTGGTCCGCCATGATGCTCTCGTAGAACATCCGTTTGGTCCACGCGGCTCTAAGCTGGTCCAGGTGGCCGGGGTTTCGCAGCGGGGGCATCAGCACTTCTTCATAGATCGCTTGGACTGCAGCGGGAGCCATGGGCCACTTCTCAACTTTTAGGCTCTTTATGTCGTAGGCTTTGGCGAAAACGCTGCCGTTGACGCCCTGCTGGAGGATCTCACGATATTCGGCGAGGTCGCCGGCTTGACTCATGATGGTGTCGAGGATCTTCTCGGCCTCTAGGGCAAGTCTATCGCGCTGTGGATCTTCAGAGGCTGCCTCAAGGGTGAGAACCAGCCAACGCAGCTGGTGCCGGAGCGCGGTTCTGAAATTGTTGTTCGTATGCCGGTTGGCGTTCTTGCGTTTCCACTCGTTGAAATCGGCAGTGCTCTTCTGCATTTTCTGGTAGTTAACCATTTCCTCGCATTTCAGGTAGAGGTCGATCGCGGCTTTCTCGGAGCTCATGGCTTCGGTGAAGGCTGCGGTGGCGGCACGGAAGCGCGAGTCGACTTTGGAGCTTGCCTCCGTGCTCAGGGACTCAAGTTTCTCCAGCAGCGCCTCGCGATCAACTTCCGTGAGGGCTTCGGCGCTCGCGAGCGGCGAGCCGAGAGAAAGTAGTAGGAGTATGAGCTTGGGTTTCACAAGGGACACGCTAGTCGTATTATTTTTAACCGCCAAGCAGGATTCCGTCGGCTCAGGTGGCCGCGGCGGCGCGGTGGATCTCTCCCTCAAGATCCGCTGCCAGATTGCGCAAACGGGATTCACTTTCCGATGGCGCGGGCGCGGGGTCAAAACGCATCCGCTGGTGCAGGTCCAGCGCATTGCCCAGCTTCTGAGGTGAAATTTTGTGGAATGAGAGCCCGGATAGCCAGGAGGCGAAAGTGACACCGGCGGGCCGGGGTCCAAGGAGACGGGTTGCGGATCTCTCAAGCTCGTTCAGGGGAGTCCTTGCGCCGGAGGGGCCGGTGTGTTCCGGACCGGCTTTTTCTGCAATTGTGAGTTTGGACTTCCAGAGGCGCCTGCTCACGAACACCAGCACGCCAAGACCAATCATCCACATCACTATGGTGGCGGCGAGGCGGTTTGCCGGTCTGTTCCGCCATAGAAAAAAGTCTTCTTTGAGGCGCTGGTAGGTGTCCGACAGCCATTGGAACTGTGGCTCGCCCACAGTTTCAGCACCCAGCCATCCCGCCGGTGTGGCATCGAAATCCACCCACTTTTGGGCGGATTCGTCCCAAGCACGGGCCCAGGCGTGGGCATGCGTTCCCCGGATGACGTATTCTTGGCGTTTGAAGTCACGTTCCATCACTGCATAGCCGACGCAGTAGCGCGCGGGAACATCGGCGGCGCGCAGTAGCAAAATGGAGGCCGTCGCAAAATACTCGCAATGCCCGCTCTTACCCTCGGTGAGAAACAGCTCGATCGCGCTAGGTCGGTCTTGCACCGGGCGCGGCGGACTGATGGTTAAATAACGGGTGTATTCAAACTCCTGTGCGAACCATGTCCTGAGCTTTCCGATCTTCGCCTCCAGAGTGGGTAGATCCCGAAGCCCCAACTCATCGACTACCCGTTGGATGGCGTCCATTTCAATATCCGGAATATCCAAGTCTGCCTCGGGCATGGGCGGAATGTCGGCGGATTCCGGGTCCCTCCAACGGATGATACCTTCGATGATGGACTTTACCGGCAGGATCCTAACCGTGCCAAGCGGGTTGACTCTAAAATCGTCGACCTGGAATTCCTGCAAGGTCGCCGCGTCCCCAGGCAGCGGAAACGGCGCGTGGGCCTTGGTCGCACCGCGCATGTGGAAAGCAGGGAGGGGGGCCATCACCTCCTCACGCGTCATCTCGCGCATCATGTGGTGGGGCTCTCCGTTGGCGATTTGCATGGTGGCCAGTTCGCGAAAATGATCCTCGGCTTCCGGAAGTGGTTTCGGAAGGTCGTTTCTCCAAACGACCCCCTTGTAGCGGTTGAATGAAGCGAGCCGAAGAAGGCGTGGCGAGGGCTGACCTTTGAGTGGCTTGATCCGCCATAGCATCTCCGGGGACTGCTTGATCTTCCCAAGTGAGCCAATCATCGTTTTGCTAACGGTTAGATCCGTGTAGTTGCCGGCGCTGTCGCCAGACGAAAGCTCGTAGGCCCAGTTGTAAAGCTTGCGCATTCCTATCTGGCCGGTGAGCCCTAGCAGTCCGGCGAACAGTAGCAGGCTCACCATTGCGGCGGGCCGTCCCCACATCCTGCTGAAGACCAGCCACCCGCAGAGCAGAACGAGGCACGGAAAAAAGGCGGCTCCCTCGGCGTTTTTTCCTAGGCTGGCGGCAATCAGAGTGGCGACGAAGTAAGGGTTGCCAAAGTTGAAATTGATGACCGACTCGCTCAGTCCGAGCCGACGGTTGCGCGCGCGGCGGACTTCCGAGAAAAAGGAGAAGCTGTTGAGCGGCATCCTGTCGCGCGTGCCGTAACTTTGGACGAACTGCAGGGGTAGCAGCACCAGCGGTATCCAGCCAAGCAGCCGCGGAAACAAAGTATAGCGCTCGCCATCCAGCCAAATCAGTGCTCCAGCGATAAATATGATGCTCATAGTGAGACGCCACGCGCGGGAGCAGGCGGTGTCGTCGAAGCGCCAGCGGAAGCGCGTCCAGTTTGCGCCCTCGACGATCAATGCCAGCAACAGTCCTGTGAGGGGCCGGTTCGTCATGGCACCCCAGAAGAGCAGCGCAGCGCCGGATAGAAGTCTGGGAGGTGGCTGAACCTTGGTTTCCATAGAAGCGGCTACCACTATATCGCCGCAGAAAGGCGTGACGGCAAGCGAAGTAGATCCCGTGCGATATGTTCGCTCTCCAGCCAGTAGCCGATCGTTCCGGGCGGCCGTGGGCCGGGTCCAACCACCAGCGGCACGCAGATAAGTCCTCCTTTCAGCAGGCGCTTGACGAAGGCTTCGCGCCGATCGTCCCACCCATTGAGCAAGAGCAGACACGAGGTCATTTTCTCCCGGTGCTGGGAGACGATTCGGGCGAGGCTTTCAAAGCGCTCCTCCTCCTCTGTTTGCACTCCGGCGAGCACTTCAAGGAGCTTCTCCGTTCGCTCCATTCCGCGGCCGGCTGTAACTGTGTGAGCTTTATCGGCAATGAACATCAGGTCCAGCAGCGCCCCCCCGTGATCAAGGCCGAGGACGAAGGAGGCGGCGATGGAGACCAGTTCCTCAAATGTCTGGTCGTCGCTGGAGCCGGGAAAAGTGTCGAGCACCAGCGCGTAGCGGGGGTAGAAGGTGTCTTCGAGCTCTTTGACCATCGGCTTGCCTGTATGAGCCCAGCTCTTCCAGTGGATCTGCCGGAGAGAATCCCCGGCCCGGTAGTCCCGAAGTCCGACGAACTCCCCGGAGGTGCCGGTCGCGTTACTGGTTTCCTCGCCGCCGATCCGGAACGCGGCGGAGCCGGGCATGATGAAGTAGCACAGGCGGTAACGCTTTGGTAGCACCACCAGCCGGGCATGGTCCGATGAAACCGGCTTGCATTTTTGAAAGAAGCCCAACGGGTCAGGCAGCAGGACCCGCAGGTCGTTCATCACCATAACGCCACGCCGAAGCGGAGTGATCCGCATCGAAACCCGTTTCGTCTCCCCTGGCTCCAAGAGAATTTCCTCTTCGCTTTCGGTGGCAAAAAAGCCCCTTCTGCGCGCCTTCAACCACTGCCAGCGGTAGTAGGCCATGGTGCGGTCGAACATGTTTCGCTGTTCCTCGCCCGGCTCGCGCAGCCGCGCGAACTCGGTCAACGAAGGATGTGGATCCGGCGGCGTGTCCTCGATTCTAGCGGCAGTAAGTTTTCTTTTTCCACGATTCTCCACGATCACGGCGTATCGCAGAGGCTCTCCGACCGTCGCGTGTCGTGGCAGCATGTGTTCCGCACGAAGCTTGGCGCTGCGGAAAAGCACAAAGACCAATGCCATCAGGACGAGGCCGAGGGAAAAGGCGAAGACCTGAAAAATGGCATTGATCGGCTGCCCGATGGTCATGAAGCTGGCTAAAGAAACCACCAGCAGCGCACCCATACCTGAGGGGCGGATGCGTCGGGAGAACCAGTGCTGGGCCGCTCCACCTCTGCGGTAGAAAAAATGCAGCACCCGGAACTTTTTTTCCACCCCGTTCATGGGGTCAGATGGGCACAGGGGTCCGGGCTATCAGGTCTCCGACGATCTGCCGCGCATCGACCCCTGAATACTTTGACTCCGGAGCTAGCACTAGGCGATGCGCGATGACATCGACCGCCACCGATTGGATCACTTCAGGAGTGACGAATTCACGCCCTTCGAAAAGTGACACGACTTGGGAAACCTTCATCAGAGCAAGGGAGGCGCGGGGACTGGCGGCAAGCTGCACCTCCGGGATTCCGCGGGTGGCTGCGACGAGAGCGACTGCATAATGCCTCAGTTCATCGCTGAAACGGATTTTACGGGAAGCGGCCGAAATCTCTAGAATTTCCTCCCGGTTCAGCACCGGTTGCATCGAACCAACGGGGTGGCTTTCGACTTGGTCGGCCAGAATTTTCGCCTCGTCCTCCGCGCTCACATAGCCGAGGGCGCACTGCATGGCGAAGCGGTCCATCTGTGCCTCCGGCAGCGGATAGGTGCCGCGGAACTCGACCGGGTTCTGCGTGGCAATCACAAAGAAGAGCCCGGTTAGATCGTAGCGCGTGCCCTCAACGGTGACCTGCCGTTCGCCCATCGCCTCTAGCAGAGCACTCTGTGTGCGTGGCGAGGCGCGGTTGATTTCATCCGCCAGAAGTATGTCGGTAAAAATTGGACCGTGATGAAAGCGGAATTCCTGCGTGCGCGGATCTAGCACGGAAACTCCCAGAATGTCCGATGGCAGGAGATCTGGGGTGAACTGCACCCGCTTGAAGCGCGCGCCGCCGATCGATGCGGCAATGGCCTTGGCAAGTGTGGTTTTTCCCGTCCCTGGAAAATCCTCCAAGAGCACGTGTCCGCCGGAAAACATGCAGGCTAGCACTCGCCGAACTGTCTCTTCCTGGCCCCGCACCACCGCGCACACCGCGGCTTCCAATCTGTTTGCCAGTTCTGTTTCTCTCATGCTTCTTCTAGCGATCTTCGGTGTTGCCGGGCGAGATTCAACGTTCATCTTCGCCAAATGAGTATCATCACCAAGCGAGGGGACGACGGAGCCACTGACCTGATGTTTGGAAGGCGCATTTCGAAGACATCGCAGCGCATTGAAACCTTGGGCTCAATCGATGAGCTCAACGCAGCACTGGGACTCGCCCGCGCGAGCGACCTGCATGGTCTTTACGGTGACATCATCGAGCGGGTGCAGAATCTTCTTTTCGGGCTGATGGGCCAGCTTGCTTGCCTTCCAGAGGATCAGGAAAAATATCGAGAGAAGAGCTACGCCGCCGTGTCACAGGAGGATCTGGAGTGGCTGATGGCGACAGCGCGGGAGATTGAGGCGAAGGGTGTTAGATATAGTCATTGGGCCGTGCCTGGAGCGGAAGGTTCCATGGCGCGTGCGCATCTTGATTTCGCCCGCACCGTTTCCCGCAGGGCGGAGAGGCAGGTTCTGGCGCTTCATGCGGAAGGAGGAAACGTTCCGGAAGTAGTGCGTCTCTTTCACAACCGGTTGTCGGACCTGTTATGGATTCTGGCACGGGCGGAGTGATCAGAGTTCGTACCAGCCACCACCCCTGCGGCCGAAGAACTTGGTCTTCTCAGGCATGAAACGATCGTCGTGCCAGCGCCATAGCTCAATTTCGATATCGCTGCGGGAAATTGTCAGAAGGTGGAAGCCGTTAGGCTCACCTTTTAATCGCGTGGAGCAGATGGAAGGCGCTTGGGAAACCACCAGTCGGCGCGCAGGGGGAGTCTTCTCTTTCTCCCGCGGCTCCGGAAAAAGAGCGATCTTCGATTGGTGGAAGTGCCCTGTTAGAACGAGATCCACACGGGCGTGTTCAAATATCGTTTCGACCAAACCGATGGGTGAAACCAGCGCCCGCGCCTTTTCTCCGGAGCCGAGTAGCGGGTGGTGCATGCCCAGCACCCGCAGCTCCTCGAGAGGAAGACCTCCGAAAAAGCTTTGAATCGCCTGAAGCTGCATCGGACCTAGAAAACCCCGCGACCAATCGAGATGCAGTCCGAAAGGGGTGGAGGAGTTCACCGTTGTTAGAGAGCCAACATCGCCTAGTTTGGCGGAAGGCTCCTCCACTTCCGAGATGTACTTTCGGAACCGGCGGAAAGGCGAAAAAAAGCGATCCACTATGTGATTGAGCGCCGGGACGTCATGATTTCCCGGATAGGAGACGAGCGGCTTCGGAAGCTTGGCCAGCCATTCCTTTGCATCAATAAATTCCGAGCGTCGACCGCGCATTGAGAAGTCTCCGGAGATGACGGTTAGATCAGGCTCAAGATTTGCTGCGGTCTCCACAGCAGCCTTTGCGATTCGTGGATCGAAGGCACCAAAATGAGGATCGGAATAATGGAGCAGCCGGAATGACACTATGAGCTGGGGTTGCGTGGGCGGAGGACTTTGAGTGCCCCGGGCAGGATTTTCATGCGACACGGCAGCCCCATCCGCACGATTTCCCCATCGATCATTGCCGGAATGGACGTGCGCCGCGCGACGTTAATGCTGATTTCACAGCTCTCGATCCGGGTCATTTCCGCAGTGTCCAAGAGCTTGCCTGCCAGGTAGCCAAGGGCGGCCTTGATCATCTGGGTGCGGGTCAAATGCTCGGAAACGTAAGCCGTAAGCTTACCGGAGGAGAGGTCGGAGCGGTTTGGGATGATGCCCATGCTTTCCTCATAGTGGCCGGGAGCGAAGGCCGCGAGGCGAGTCCGCCGTTGGATGGTTTCTCCTGCGCAGGAAATTTCCAATCGCAGCGCCGGAGAGCGGACGGCGACGGTGGCGATTTCCTTGTCGATCCGGATCGTCTTCGTCCACCAAGAGCGGCCGTGGAAGCTTTCGCGGGATTTTGCCAGAGCTGGGTAGAAGCCAATGACGGTGGCGCAGAGGCAGTAGTCATCGTTGATCATCAGGAGATCGATATCCACCATTTCCGAGTTGATTAGGTCCTTTACCGCCTCGAACGGATCGAGCGAGATGTGGAGGTCGCGTGCTTCAAGGTTGAACGTCCCGAGTGGCAGAACTCCGAGCGCCTTGCCAGTCCCTTTGAGGAGCTTCGCAGCGCCGGTGACCGTGCCGTCTCCTCCACCAACGATCAATACTTGCGCATTAGACTCGGCCTTTCTGCGGATTGTCGCGTCAAGCTCAGCTGGTGCGACGACGTTTAGATCGACCTCGTGCCCGTGTGCGCGAAAGACGCTTTTGAGCCGATCCTGTTGCTCCAGGTCACGAAAGATCCCGGAACCGGAATCGCGGTTGATAATGACTTCATAGAGCATGCCTAGTTAGTTGATTCTCTTCGGATTGAAATGGATGGTGCCGGTGTCATAACCCAGCGCCTGTGCCCTCTCTAGCTGGGGCGCGAAGCTCAGGCGGTCGTCTCCAGCGTTCTTGGAAAGGAGCCAAAGGTAGTCTTTGTCGGGTGAACCTATCAATGCACGGGTGTAGGACTCGTTCACATCAAGAACCCAGTAATCACCAGCGAAGATATTCGCAGGAAAACGATCCAGCCGGACAAGCAGTTTCCCGGGCTCGGTTGGATCCGGTATAGTAGCAGTGCCCTCGATGGATGTAAGCGTGCCGTCTTGTTTCAGCCCAACGTTACGAACCTTGAGTGATCCGTCGGGGTTGGTCTCGTATATGGCTTTGGCAGCCACAAGGCCCTTTTGGAAGGGGTTGGGAAGTCGGCCAATCTCATGCCACTCACCGCCATAGCGGGAAAGATTCAGTTTTCGGACAGTGGGCTGGGCGCTCCCGCTGGAGGCGCAACCGCCGAGCGACAGCCCAGCGATTAACAGACAGGCGAATAAAAGTAGCAACTTCATCGGCTAATTCTTGGGAAGAGCCCCTTGCGCGGGATCTTTGTGATCTGAGTATTTCTTGATCAAGGCTCGGATCCGAGAGCCAAAGAGAAGCCCTCCGCAGGTGAGGGGACGAAACTTGAAAAGGATGGGATAATACATGATCGTGCGGGAATGTTAGAAAATCGAGCTTGGGCTCACTGAAATCATCTATGCAGGGCATGTACCACCGGCCGAAGCGTCCAGATGAAGGGTCACAGCCGGGTATGCAGTCGAGCCGGATGCGGAATGCAAGCGGGTATTTTTTCAAGCGTGCAAAGTGCATTTATTCTACCTCGCTACGTGACAGCGGCACCAGCCGTGCGATGTTCCCGCCGATGAAGGACTCCAAGTATCAGGCAGTGGTGATAGGCGGGGGTAGCGGAGGGTACGCGGCAGCAGCTACCCTCGGAAAAAACGGAGTCCGGACCGCACTGATCGACAAAAGCGCGGAACTGGGCGGGTTATGCATTCTTCGCGGCTGCATGCCGAGCAAAGCGCTGATCGAATCGGCAAACCTGCTGCGTAAGATGCGCTCCGCCGCGGATTTTGGGATTCACATTGGCGAACTCCGCGTTTCCATGGACGAGGTTCAGGATCGGAAGCAGCGTCTCATTTCTGGCTTTCAGCAATATCGAATAGAGCAGCTGAAAACGGGTGAGTTCGATTTGATCCGGGGCGAGGCTTCCTTTCGCGACCCCAACAGCCTTGAGGTGAACGTCGATGGCAGTAGCCGGATAATTGGGTTTGAGCACGCAGTAATCGCCACAGGATCGGTGCCCCGGATCCCGAAGATCGAAGGGCTGGCCGATGGGCCTTTCTGGGGAAGTAGGGAAGCCCTCGCTACACGCGAGATTCCGGAACATCTGCTGATTGTAGGGGGTGGCGCGATTGGCTGTGAAATGGCGCATTGCTTCGAAGGCCTGGGCTCCAAGGTCAGTGTGATCCAGCGCAGCGGCTGCTTGCTCAATGATTTCGAAGAAGACATCGGAAGACTGCTCACCACGATCAGTGAAAAACGGGGGATTGAGATCTATTGCAATAGTCATGTCAAAAAGGTCACTTGGCGGGAGGGCGGGGGAGCCATCCTGAAGATCAACCAAGGAGGTATCGAAAAGGAGCTCACCGGCAGTCATGTCCTTGTCGCCATCGGGCGGAAGCCGGCAATCGAGAAGCTACGCTTAGACGCCGCCGGCATAGAAGTGGATGGCGGGAGAATCCCCACCGACTGCCATATGCGGACGAATCTCGCGCACATTTTCGCCGTCGGCGATACGACCAACGAACTCCCTGTCGTCCACGAAGCCGTTATCCAAGGTGAGGCAGTTGGCAAACACGTGTCCATTCTTGTTGGAGCACTCGATGAAGAGCTGCCCTCTGATGACAGTCTACCCCACGAACTGTTCGGAATTTTCACGCACCCGGAGTGCGCGCGCGCCGGGATGAGTGTGAAGAAGATTGAAATGTTAGGCCTGGCCACCTGTTGCGCCACCTACGTTTTCGCCGATCATGGGAAGGCGGAAATCCTCGGGGAGACGGAAGGGTTCGTAAAAATTGTTTCTGTAAAAGGCAGTGGCAAAATTCTTTCGGCCTCGGCGATCGGCCCTCATGTTGTCGATCTGATTCACGAACTCCAAGTCGCGATTCACGCAGGCCTGAGTGTGGCGGAGTTCGCAAAGATCCCGCATTATCATCCAACTTTGGCGGAGATCTGGACCTACCCGGCTACGGAACTGAGCGGGCTTTAGTGCCTCTGCCGAACGACGACGGGACGGTTCACGTTGGCGAGGGAGAATTTCGTCGACAGATCCGGCTGTTCAGGATAGGCATGATATTAATATGCCTTTAAGAACTTTCCCCGGCATGTCTGAAAACGATGGGGATCGGATCCAACTCCAGGACTCTTTCTTCCATGCTCCGGTCGCGTCCGCGTGGCTCGCTCCCGATGGGGCGATGCTCCAAGTAAACATGGCGCTGTGCCGCTTGCTGGGGTATTCGGAACAGGCCCTTTTGGCGCTGCGGATGGAGGATATCACCCACTCCGGGGATCAGCGGACGGCGATGGAGGAGGTGAAGCAACTGCTCTCCGGAGAGATCCATTCCAGCGACGGGGAACGGTGCTTAGTTCATTCCGATGGCTCGGAGGTGGTGGTATGGCTGAGCGTGTCGCTGGCGCGGGATATCTCCGGAGCGCCGCGTCATTTTATCGCCCACTTTCAGCAGCCCACAGCCTTCTCCCCGGAGCTCTCCTCCGGTCGCGATCTTCTGGACAGCCTGATGGCAACCAGCCCGGACCATATCTACTTCAAAGACCTTGAGAGTCGTTTCGTGCAGGTGAATCATGCAAAGGCGTGGCGCCACGGGCTGACTCATCCCGACGAGGCAATCGGGAAAACCGTCGCTGATTTTTTCGATCAGAAACATGCGCGTAAAGCGTTGATGCAAGAGCGGGAATTGATGACGACGGGGCGGCCGATGCTAGATCGGGAGGAGCGCCTAACCTGGCTAGATGGGCATATTTCCTGGGCGTCCTCGACCAAGGTGGCGCGACGGGATGGCCAGGGACGGATTATCGGGCTGATTGGGATTTCCCGGGACATCACAGAGCGGAAGCTGATCGAGCAGAAGCTGCGTTACAACGAGCAGCGCTATCGATCATTGGTTGAGGCTACGAGTTCAATCGTTTGGATCACCCCCGCATCAGGTGAATTTGAATCGGCACAACCTGGTTGGAGCGCTTTTACCGGAGAACCGTACGAGAAGATCTGCGGTTGGGGCTGGCTGGATACGTTACATCCAGACGACCGGGAGGAGACGGTCCGGGCTTGGTCGCAAGCGCTCGAGCGGAGCACCGTCTATCAGGTGGAACACCGGGTTCTGAGACACGACGGGGTCTACCGCAGCATGTCCGCACGGGCAATTCCAATCGTTGCCGAAGACGGGGCCATCGTGGAATGGGTGGGAATACAGACGGATATCACGGACCGCAAGAACGCGGAAATGGAAAAGGCACGCTTGAATGAGGAGTTGATGGACCTTTCGCGGCGGGCTGGGATGAGCGAGGTAGCGACGAGCGTTTTGCACAACGTGGGCAACGTGCTCAACAGCGTGAACATCTCTTGCTCCGTCATCTCGGAGAAGGTTCGGCGCTCGCGGATCGATTCCGTGGCAAAAATCGCCGCACTCCTGCAGGAGCGCGAGGGCGATCTCGCCGCTTTCCTAAACGATGATCCCCAAGGGCAACGGCTGCCACATTTCATGGCAACGCTCGCCCTCAGGTTGGCCGACGAGCAAAAGGATGTGCTAGAAGAGGTCGAGCTGCTGGACCGCAACATTGACCATATATCGCAGATCGTTTCCCTTCAGCAGAGTTATGGCAACGTGGGGGGAGTTGAGGAAACGGTATCGATCAAAGATTTGGTCGAGGATGCATTGCGGATGAACACGATCGCGATGAGCCGGCACCAGATTGAGGTGAGGCGCGAGTATGAGAAGATTCCGGGAATTCAGACAGAGAAACACAAGGTGCTGCAGATTCTTGTGAATTTAATTCGTAATGCGAAGCACGCGCTGACCGATGGAGACAATAGCTGCCCACGCACTCTCACGCTGCGGATTGCGCCTACAAGTCAGCAGCCGGGTGTCCTCGTTAGCGTGATTGACAATGGAATTGGCATTGCCGCCCAAGATCTCACCCGCGTCTTCGCCCATGGCTTTACGACTCGGCCGGAAGGGCACGGCTTCGGCCTCCACAGCGGCGCGGTGACCGCTAGTCAGCTGGGTGGAACGCTCACCGCTCACAGTGACGGGCCCGGCAACGGGGCTGTTTTCACCCTCGAACTACCCGCTCAACCACCGGCCGACCCGGCTCGCTAATATGCGTGCAACACCTTCCCTTCCAGACCGAGAGTCCTGCAAGCAGCACAGAATTTTGGTGGTCGATGATAACCACGCCATCCATGATGATTTTCGGAAAATTCTCAATCCGGATGGTGCCGGGCGGGCTTTTGATCAAGAGGAAGCCGACTTCTTCGGAGGCCCGCAGACCCTGCAGGATCAGACCACATTTGAGCTGAATTTCGCTTCGCAGGGTGAAGCGGCCTTGAAATTGGTGGTCGCCGCATGTGAGGCGGGGCTGCCATACTCGGTTGTCTTCATGGATGTGCGGATGCCGCCCGGTTGGGATGGGATCGAGACGACCGCCAAGATATGGGAAGTGGATTCGGATATCCAGGTGGTGATCTGTACGGCCTATTCGGATTATTCGTGGGAAGAAATGATTGCCAAGTTGGGCAAGACGGACCGGCTGCTCATTCTCAAGAAGCCTTTCGAGGTGATCGAGGTAGTGCAGAGCGCTCACGCTCTGACCAGCAAGTGGTCGCTCTTGCAGGAGTCTCACCGGCAGGCGGAGTGGTTGGAATCGACGGTGAAGACACGGACCGCCCAACTGCAAGCCTCGAACGCCAGGCTCGAAGTCGAGATCGCCGAGCGCAGCCGCAGCGAGGAGGCCCTGCGCTTCACCCAGTTTTCCGTGGACCACGCCTCGGACTCGATGTTTCGCGTCGCGCCGGACGGACGACTGCTTTACGTGAACTCCGCCTTTTGTCGCTCCGTTGCCCGCACGGTGCTCGAGCTTCGCGACATGGATGTCAGGGAAGTCGTGCCTGAGTTCCGCGACGGCGGCTGGGAGCGGCTTTGGGAAAGCATGCGGATTGATCCCTGTCGCACCCTGGATGCCCGGCATGTGGCGCCGGACGGAAGCGAGACACCAGTGGAGCTGACTGCCACACTCTTCAATTTTGATGGCCGGGAACTGCTCTGCGTGTCATCGCGGGACGTCAGTAAACGCAAGGTGATCCTGGAAGAGCTTTCGCAGGCGCGTGATGCCGCGCTGGAATCTTTGCGGCTCAAGGGGCATTTCCTCGCGAACATGAGTCATGAGATTCGCACCCCGATGAATGGTATCATCGGCATGGCGGAGTTATTGCTTCACACCGACCTCAGCCACGATCAGCGCGATTTTGTCGAAACAATCGGTAGTAGCGCCGATGTGCTCTTGAATATCATCAATGATATCCTGGACTCCTCCAAAGTGGAGGCTGGAAAGCTGCTTTTCGAGAGTAAAGATTTCGATCTTCGGGAGCTGGTTGAGGATACCTTGGACGTGGTTGCCGGCATTGCGGCTAAGAAGAATCTGGAGCTTGCCGGTTGTGTCGAGCCTACGGTCTACCCCTATCTTGTCGGGGACGCAGGGCGTCTCCGTCAGGTGCTTATTAACATTATTAGCAACGGCGTCAAATTCACCGATGTGGGTGAGGTGATTCTACTGGTTTCTCCGCTGGCAGAGACCGAGATGTATGCGACGGTGCGTTTTGAAATCAGGGATACCGGGATCGGCGTGTCGGGCGATGCTAAGATTTTCGAGCCGTTCATCCAAGCAGACGGCTCCGACACCCGCAGGTATGGAGGGACTGGGCTCGGGCTGAGCATTTGCAAGCAGCTGGTGGAAGCGATGGGCGGTGACATCGGTTTTGAAAGCACACCAGGAGAGGGCACTTTGTTTTGGTTCAATCTGGGATTCAAGAAGCAGAAAGCGCCCTCCCGCGCCCGCGCCGTCAGCGATCGGGAGTGTATCACGAATATGCGGGTGCTGGTGGTGGATGATAATGCAACAAACCGGCATATCCTCCGGCTGCAGCTCGGAAACCTGCGGATGAGACCGGAAGCCGTTGAAGGAAGTCAGCAGGCGATGGATCTTCTGCGCCGCGAAGCCGGAGGCGGAGACCCGTTTCAGCTCGCCGTGCTCGATATGCAGATGCCATGCATGGACGGTCTGCAACTTGCTTCTCTTATAAAATCCGATCCGCTCACGGCCCCAACGCGGCTGCTGATCCTGAGTTCTCTCGGCGACGCCTTTTCCGATTCCGCTCTCAATGCGGCGGGAGTCGAAGGATACCTTGCAAAGCCGATCAAACAAACACGCCTTCACAGGTCCTTGACCTCCTTGCTGAGCGGGAAATCGAGATCCACGCTGGCGATGCCTGGGGTCTTGCGGCCACAAGACGGGGTGGGGGAGGAGGTTGGCCTGCCGCCGCTCCGAATCTTGATCGCGGAAGATAACCTCGTGAATCAGAAGGTGGCGCTCCTCCAGCTCAAGAGTCTCGGTTATGCCGCAGACCTGGCCGTTGATGGAGCGGAGGCGGTAAAGGCGGTTCAAAATTCACATTACGATGTAGTGCTGATGGATTGCCAGATGCCGGTGATGGACGGATACGCCGCGACCAAGGAAATCCGGCGTATCTCCGAGCGTCCGATCCGGATCATCGCCATGACGGCAAACGCGATGCAGGGTGATCGGGAAAAGTTCCTTGCGGCAGGGATGGACGATTATCTCAGCAAGCCCGTTCGCACCGAGGAGTTGGGGCGGGCGCTCCGTGGTTGCACGCAGTTCATTGATATCAGGGCGGAAGCTGCGCAAGACGCTACCGATGACGGGGCACCGCCGGTGAATCTCGACTGGCTGCGCGACATTTGCGGGGACGATGCCGACAGGCTATGCCGCCTGTCGAACGATTATCTCGAGCAGGCTGAGGAAATTCTCTCCAGCATCGCACTCGCGCTGGAACGCAGCGCACTGGACGACGTCCGCAAGCTCGCTCACAAGCTCGCGGGATCAAGCGGCTCCTGCGGCATGCGATCAATCGTGGAGCCGCTCAAGCGGCTCGAACGCACTGAAGACGGCTCCGACCTGGAGCCGTGCAGACAACTTCATCAAGAAGCGGTGCGTGAGCTGGCTCGCATCCGCCGCTTTCTGGCACCCTATCTAGACCAAGCCAAACCCACAGCCCCTTCCACATGATAAAACGAATCTTAATTACCGAGGACGATAGGTTCATGGCAAATGTTTGTCGCGAGCAATTCGTCGCCGCTGGCTACGACGTGGCTGTTGCGCACGACGGGCGGGCCGCCATTGAAGAACTCGTCAATCGTCCTCCGGATCTGGTTTTGTTGGATCTCATGTTGCCGGAGGTCGATGGCGTGAGCGTGCTGCGGTTCTTACGATCGCACGAGTCGCTGCGGGACTTGCCGGTGGTTGTCGTTTCCAACTCGTCCTACTTCTCCGGCGTCGTGCAGGCGGCATGGCAGGCCGGGGCGACGCACTTTTTCAATAAGGGAGATTGCAGTCCGAAGATGCTGCTGGATGAGGTGCGCAAGGTGCTTGCTTCTCCCGTGCCGGCACCCGCTCCGCAGCAGGTTGAGCCACAGCCGACACCCTCACGGTTTCAATCACCGCAAACGCCTCCGCAATCGCAATCGCAATCGCAATCGCAACCACCGTCGGCGCAAGGATCCGCTCTGCGTCTGTTGCTGGCGGACGATGATCGGCTGATTCACGGCGTGCTCGAGTTTTTCATGAAGCAGGCGAACATCCATGTCAGGTCCGCGTTCAACGGTCGCGAGGCATTGGCAATGGCAATTGAGGATCCACCGGATGTGCTCGTGCTCGACGATCAAATGCCGGAACTCAGTGGCCGGGAAGTGCTTGCCCAATGGCGTCACATTCCGGCGCTGGCGAAGGTTCCTGTGATCATGTTGACGGGTTCGGATGTCGAAGCCGCTCGATCCCGAGCGATTTCCGAGGGCGCTTCGGAATTTCTCACCAAACCCTTCAGTCCTGACGCGCTGGTCGCCAAGGTGATGCAATTCGCCCCCCGCTGAAAACCCCGGACGGATGCGCGTTTAGCTTCCGATAATGGCGGCGTGGGCCAGATTGCTAATGAGCCACAGTGCCTAGAAATTCCTCAACATCTCCAAGGCCTCTTCTAGTTTTTCGCTCGGCTTGGTCTTTGCGAGCCTGGGATACCGTGAGCCCTCCAGCAGAATTGGACTCCCGTTTCTCTGTAGCATCAGCCGCTGCCCCGAGATCTCCACGGACGTGATTTGGTGGGAGGCGGCTTCGGCTTTGATTCTTGAGATGGTGAGGAGGCTTTTGACGGGGTGGGGGAGTCGGCCGTGGCGGTCCTGCCAAGCCTGCTCGAGGGCGGTAATGGATTTCGGAGTGTTGGCTTCGGACAGCTCGCGGTATGCGCTGATGCGGAGCTTGGCGTCACTCAGAAACGATGTGGGGATGAAGGCGGGGAGTGGTTGAACCGCTAAGTCGCCAAGATCGCCGAGGGAAGAGGCGATGACTGAAGATTGAGGTTTATTGACTTTGGATTTTGAGCTTTTTGCTTTGGGAGAGTCCGCTTCGTTTTGCGAGGTGGCGACCCATTGGGTCTCGGTGGATACGATGAAGTCCGCCTTGAATGTCGTCTCCTGCAGCGAAGGGTCCTGCTTGCCTTTCAAACGATCGACCGACTGGCGCAATAGCTGGCAGTAGAGGTCAAAGCCGATCTGGGCGATGTGACCGGATTGTTTGGTTCCTAACAAATTTCCCGCTCCGCGTATTTCCAGATCGCGCATTGCGATTTTGAAGCCGGAGCCGAGGGCGGTGTATTGCTTGATCGCGTGGATGCGTTTGCGGGCGTCGCCCTGAGTCACCATCTCCCTTGGTAGCAGCAGGATGGCGTACGCCTTTTCTCCCGCCCGGCCAACGCGGCCGCGAAGTTGATAAAGATCGGCTAGGCCGAAGCGATCGGCGCGGTCGATCAGGATCGTATTGGCATTTGGAATGTCGATGCCAGTCTCGATGATGGTGGTGGCGAGGAGGACGTCGGCCTCACCGTTGACGAAGGCGTGCATCACCAGCTCGAGGTCGTCCTTCTCCATTTGCCCGTGGCCAACGAGGATTCGGGCTTCCGGAACCAGTTCGGAAAGGCGCTTGTGCACCTGCTCGATGCTTTTGACGCGGTTGTGGAGGAAGAAAACCTGCCCGCCCCGTTTCATTTCGCGGCGGATTGCCTCCCGGATAATCCGCTCGTCATAGGCGGTGACGGTGGTGGAAACAGGTAGTCTGTTAGGCGGCGGCGTGTCGATCGTTGACATGTCCCGGGCACCCATCAGAGCCATGTAGAGCGTTCGCGGGATTGGTGTGGCGGAAAGCGTGAGCACGTCGATCTGCCGGAACAGGTGCTTGAACTTTTCCTTGTGAGCGACTCCAAAGCGCTGCTCCTCATCGACGATTGCAAGGCCCAGGTCCTTGTAGGAAACATCGCCGGAGATGAGTCGGTGAGTTCCGATCACCATGTCCACGGAGCCGTCGGCAAGACCCTTGATCGTGGTGCGAACTTCGGCGGGTTTGCGGAAGCGGTTGAGGAGTTCCACCCGCATCGGATAGTCGGAAAAACGCTCGCGGAAAGTCCGCCAATGCTGCTCTGCGAGCACGGTTGTCGGGCAGAGGAGGGCGACCTGTTTGCCGCCGGTGATGCACTTGAAGGCGGCCCGGATCGCGACCTCGGTTTTGCCGAAGCCGACGTCGCCGCAGATGAGGCGGTCCATTGGGCGCGGTGCCTCAAGATCGAGCTTCATCTCGTCGATCGCGCGCCGCTGGTCCGGTGTCTCGGTGTAGTGGAAAGATTGCTCAAACTCGAACATCCACCGGCTGTCCGGTGGGTGCGCGTGGCCGGCTTCATGTTCACGCTCCGCCTGGATACGCAGGAGCTGGGCGGCGTAGTCGAGGATGGATTTCTCAGCGGATTTCCGTGCGTTCTTCCAAGAGGCGTTTCCTAGTTTGTTGAGATCCGGAGTGCGACCGCCGATGCCGATGTACTTGCCGATGAGGTGAGCTTGCTCCAACGGCACGGAGAGAATGGATCCGTCCTTGTATTCGATCTGCAGGTCTTCGCCCTCCTCGCTGTGTTCGATCCCCTTGAACTTTCCGATGCCGTATTCGTAGTGTACAACGAGGTCTCCGGGTTCGATGTCGTCGAGGGAGGCACGGGCACGCATGGCCCGCGCCTTTTCGATGGTGGAGCGTCTGGCGGCACCGGGCGTGCGGTAGCGGCCGAAGAGTTCTGAGGACGACAAGACGGCCAACTTGGTTGCTGGCAGAGTGAAGGAGGAAATCAAATCACCAAACACGGGTGTCAGCCCTAGATCCCGGTGAAGGTCTTTTCCGGATAGTTCCGTGAAGCGGTCGAGTTCACCCTTGGTGGCGAAGACGATCCCGATATCCCACTGCTCCCGCTGCCATTCGTTGAGCTGGCGAAAAAATGTTTCCCGACGCAGCTCATCTAGGACGAAGTCGCCGGCATCAAAGGTTCCGAGGGGCGAGGCAAAGGAGGCGAGGGCGAAATCCTCCTCGCCCTCGCGGGAAAGCGGGGTGTCGGTGATGATGAAATCGCAGGCTGGCGGCTCAGCGAACCATTGCGGGGCCTCACCATTAAAGATGAGGATTCCAACGTCTCCCTTTCGGAAGTAGTCGGAAATGGTGGCGACAGACGGTGGTTCCGTGAGGAGTAGATCGGTTTCTACGACTTTCTTAGTGGATGCCTGGGTGTTGATCTCAAACTCGCGGATGGATTCCAACTCGTTGTCGAAAAACTCCAGCCGGAGCGGGCGGGGCGATTGGAAAGGGAAAAGGTCAAGGATACCGCCGCGGACGGCGTAGTGCCCACGGGCGGTAACGGTGGGGACGCGCTCGTAGCCGTGGCTAAGGAGGGTTCCGGCGAAAACGAGCGGATCGAGCACCAGCCCGGGCTTGAGGTGTGTGCGGTTGGATAAAAGCGCTTTGGGGGAGGGCGCGTACTGGGTGAAGGAGTCGGGACCACATAGAAGCGAGAAACCATCGGAAGTAGCGAGGATCTCCAGGATTGAGAACCACTCTGCGGCGGATTCCGGATCGGAAATTTCGTGCGTTTCGTTCTCCGGATTCACAGGTGAATCCGGCAGCACGAGCGCGGTGATGCCCCAGAGCTCCAGTTCGGACGCCAGCCGCTCCCGCTGCCGTGGTGAATCGCAGATCATCCAATGGCGCTTTCTGCCGAGATCGGAGGTAGCGGTGGCGGCAAGGGCTGCAAAAAAGGAGTGTGAGGCTTCGTCCAGATGATCGAGCACGACCGGACCTTCGCCTTTGCGCAGGGGTGCCAAGTGCTGGGAAAAATCAGGTTGTGTTAGAGTCCGGCGGAGCCAGACCTTTGCGGACTCGGTCTGAGACACGCAGCTTCCGTAGCGCAGCCGGTGGAAACTTCAAACGTAATCGAGCGCAGATTCTCAGGCCGTAGCCCGGAGGACGGATTGGATGAGGGCCTTTTTTGCGGTTTCCCAGCGCAGTGGCATGCTCTTTAGGAAAAACGATTGGGAAATGGTGATCCGGATCATCCCGTAGTTCTGGCTGGAAAACTTGTCCGTCAGCCATCTGATGAAAGGCGTTTTATCGGTGAGAGCAGTGGCAAGTGCCTTGATTTCAGCCGTGCCGATCCCATTGACGATCGTTTCTGCGAATCTCGCAGCGTGAGGGGCTCCCGCATGTTCGAGGAGGATCGTCCCATCCGCGATTGGCGCTGTATGGATGATCAGATGGGTGACCTGATGATCCCGTTTGAAATCATCAGCCAGCCGCGCCTCGATTGCCTGGCGGTACTTTGTCTCATGGCGATCAACAAGTTTCCCACGGGTGGCTTCGGGAAGCGTGGATGACAATCTGCTCCAGCGATTGTCGCCTTCCTCATCAAGATCGATCAGAAGCCGCGTCACATCGCCATGGATGAGCGGAGTGCTGAACTTCATCGCCAGCCCCTGCGCGAGATTCAGGGCACCCGGCTCCCAGCCTTCGATGGAGGAAACAGCGTCTTCCGCGCCTTTGAACAATTCGCGGAAGGCCTCCGGGACGGCACAGGTCGCGTGGCTGCAGGTAATGAGGAAAGAAGTCATGTGACGGCTCATCATAGGGAATTCGCCGCAAGGTGCAACGAAGGAGATTTTCTGGAAATCCGATAGAACGATTCTAGCAGAATTTCGGAAGAAAAACAGTCGGTGCTTCTCTACTCTGTTAGCGAGCTACAAGGCCAGGTATTCCTTGACCTCGTCTCGAATCACACGTCTGTAGTAGTCTCTGAAACAATCGTCATGAAAACCAATTTCCTCATTCTCTCCCTCGGTGCCCTGATGTTTGTCTCCTGTGATAATCCCGCAGACGGGACCGATACCGCGAAGGTCAGTGATCCGATTGAAAAAACCGCCTCTGATAGCGCCGATGATGCCGCCGATGGCGTCAAATACGTGTTTCTCCCGGAGTCCGAGATCAATTTCATCGGCTCGAAAGTGACCGGCAGTCATACGGGTGGCTTCAAGGCCTTTGACGGTTATTTCCATGTCAAAGACGGTGTGCCGGTGGGCAATGATCACGTCATCGCCATCGATATGAACTCCACTTGGGCGGACGACGAAAAGCTGACCGAGCATCTCAAGAGCCCAGATTTCTTTGATGTGAAAAAGTTTCCCACGGCCCGCTTTGAAGTCACGGAGGTGAAAAAGGAATCCGAGACCATGGCCACCATTTCCGGGAATCTAACACTTCACGGCGTGACCAAGAACATCAGCTTCCCGGCGACGATCACCGAGAGTGAGGAGTCCATGAAATTCGACGCCAAGTTCAACATCAACCGCAAGGAGTTCGGAATCGTTTATCCAGGCAAGCCTGACGACCTGATCCGCAACGAGGTTGTGATCGAGTTCAAACTTGAAGCGAAGCCCGAGGCCTGAGCCACTGACTCACCGCACGCTTATGTCAGATCCACTCTTCGAGCCCCTCAAAGCTGGGGGGCTCACGCTTCCGAACCGCCTCGTGATGGCACCATTGACCCGTTGTCGCGCCTCGGAGGACCGCGTCCCCAACGAGTTGATGGCGGAATACTACAGCCAGCGCAGCGGCTTTGGCATGATCCTCAGCGAGGCGACCTCAGTGGATCCAATGGGTGTCGGCTATCCGGATACCCCTGGCATCTGGTCCGAGGGGCAGACAGCTGGTTGGAAACGGGTGACCCAGCGCGTGCATGAAGCCGGTGGGCAGATCCTGCTGCAGTTGTGGCACGTTGGCCGAATGTCGGATCCGATCTACCTAGATGGGGAGAAGCCGGTGGCACCGAGCGCGGTTCAGCCCGCTGGGCATGTGAGTCTGGTTCGGCCGGAGAAAGAGTTTGTGGAGCCACGGGCTCTGACTCTCGCTGAGATCAAAGAGGTGGTGAGACAATACAGGGTTGGCGCGGAGAATGCAAAGAGGGCGGGCTTCGACGGTGTGGAGATTCATGGTGCCAACGGCTATTTGATTGATCAGTTTTTGCAGGACTCCACGAACGAGCGGGATGACGGATATGGCGGATCTGTCGAAAACCGCATGCGCTTCATGATGGAGGTTGTCGACGCGGTGACGGGTGTCTGGGGCGCGGACCGAGTGGGCATGCACCTCGCGCCACGCGGGGACGCGCATGACATGGGAGATTCGGATCTCCGGGGGCTTTTCCTGAAAGTGGCGGAAGAGCTGGGGAAGCGTAAGCTAGCGTTCCTCTGCTCTCGTGAGCATTTCGATGAGCCGCCGGTGGGTCCGTCGCTCAAGCAGGCCTTTGGCGGAGTTTATATTGGCAACGAAAATTTTACGGCCGACTCTGCCAGAGAGGCTATCTCATCTGGCAAGGTTGATGCGGTGGCCTTTGGCAAAGCCGCGATCGCCAATCCGGATCTGGTAAAGAGATTTCGCACAAATGCTGCTCTCAATGCTCCGGATCCGGACACCTTTTATTCCTCAGGTCCCGAGGGCTATACCGACTATCCTTTTCTCCAAACATCATGAAAAAAATATTGGCATTCAGTGGCAGCCTTCGGGCTGGGTCGTATAATCAGAAGCTCGTAAAAATCGCAGCAGAGGGAGCCCGTGAGGCGGGAGCAGCGGTGACAGTAATCACTCTATCTGATTTCCCAATGCCGGTCTTCGACGAAGATCTGGAGAACGCGGAGGGAAAGCCTGAGTCCGCGCAACGGTTGAAGCAACTCTTCTACGAGCACGATGGGCTGCTGATCGCCTCGCCCGAGTACAACAGCATGATCACGGGCGCGCTCAAGAACGCCATCGACTGGGTCTCGCGTCCGGACTCCGAAGATGAGAAGCCGCTCTCGGCTTTCGTCGGGAAAACGGCTGCGATCATCTCCGCTTCACCCGGAGGTTACGGTGGATCCCGAAGTCTCGGTTTCCTCAGGCCTTTCCTTGAGAACATCAAGGTGAAGGTGCTGGAGCCGCAGTTCAGCCTGCCGAAGGCGCATGAGGCGTTCGACGAGCAGGACCGCCTGAAGGACGCGGCGCAGGAGAAAGAGGTGAAAGCGATCGGTCGGAAGCTGGCGGAGGCATCTCCTGACGTATAAGGCAGGAGAAGAGCGAGTGACTCTGGTGAAGAGCGCTGATACCAGATCGTTTCACAGAGGCATCGGTTGCCAGCTTCCCGGACACCCCCTTCATCCCGTTTCTTCTGCAACCGCGTCCTGTTACTTGCTGAAAAATTCGGTCAATACCGTTGCCACGACGGAGGTGATGTCTTGGATTGCGGTGGCAGGAGTGGCTGGTTAGGCTCTGCCATGAGTCTGTTGTTGGGAGTAAATATTGATCACGTGGCGACGCTGCGGCAGGCGCGTTATGCACACATGATGGATTCGCCGAATGCCGAGCCATCGGTGGTGGCGGCGGCGCTTGAGGCAAAAGCAGGCGGCGCCGATTCCATTACAGTGCACGTGAGAGGTGATCGGCGGCATATGCAGGAGAAGGATGTTTTCGATGTGAAGGAAATGGTGGACCTGCCACTGAATCTGGAACTCGGAATCACTTCTGAGATGCTGGCCCTCGCCTGCAAGCTGAAGCCGGCCTTCGCGTGTCTTGTGCCGGAAACCCGCGAGGAGGTGACGACCGAGGGAGGCCTGGATGTAATCGCTCACTCCAAGGCAACCGCTGAAGCCATCAAGCGGCTGCAGGACGCCGGGATGAAGGTGAGTTTGTTCATCGACCCGGTGTTGAAGCATGTCGAGGAAGCGTCGCGAATGGGGGCGGACATGATAGAGCTGCATACGGGGGCCTTCGCAAACGCTGGAGACGTTGCAGCGGAAGTCAGGCGTCTGGAGGTAGCCGCTAAGCTGGGCCACGATTGCGGGCTCCAAGTGAACGCAGGTCACGGCATCAATTACTCCAACCTCGGTGAACTACTAAAGGTCCCGTATTTGAGCGAGTTGAACATCGGCCACAGCATTGTCTCGCGTGCGGTCACCGTCGGCATGCGGCTGGCCGTGGCGGAGATGATTTCCGGAATGATTGCCTACCGCTTCGAGGAATGATGATCTTTGGCATAGGAATCGATGTGGTGGAGGTGGAGCGGATCGAGATGGCGATCGCGCGGCAGGGCGAGCCGTTTTTGCGCAAGCTTTTCACTGCTTCCGAGCGGGAATACTGTGAGAAGCAGGCGCGGCCGGCTCTGCATTTCGCGGCGAGGTTTGCGGCGAAGGAAGCTGTCTCGAAAGCCTTGGGCACCGGGATCGGCGGTCGGGCTGGCTGGCTGGATCTGGAGGTGGTGCGGGAGGAATCGGGCGCGCCCAAAATGCTTTTTCATGGCGCCGCCGCCGAGTTCCTTGCGTCCGCGGGTGTTGCAGAGGTCCAAGTTAGCCTGACCCATGCTCGCGATTACGCTGCGGCAAATGCAGTGGCCATCAGAATTCCGGCCTGAGACTTTATGGGATTCTCGGTGTGTGTCGAGGAGGTCTAGTTGCGCGCGGCGAGTTCCTGGCAGGTCTTGATATCGAGCTTGCCGGAGGCAAGCAGGGGGATTTCCTCTACTGGGACGATGATGCGGGGGCACCAAAGAGAGGTGAGACCGTGGTCAAGTAGCTTGTAGCGGAGGTCGATGCACTCCTGCTCCAGCGCTTGTCCGGCGATGGTGGACAGTAGCACGATTGCCTCGCCTTTTTGCTCGTCCGGCACCCCGACGATTGCGATTTTGCGCTCCGTTTCCGAATCCAGGCCGAGAACCTGGTTGATAGATGCTTCAATGGTTTCGTGTGGCACCATTTCGCCAGCAATCTTTGAGAAACGCGAGATGCGGCCTTGGATGTGAAGGAAGCCATCGGCATCAATGAAGCCTACGTCGCCGGTCTTGAACCAGCCGTCGTCAGAGAGGACCTCTTTGGTTTTTTTCTCATCCCGTAGATACCCGGGGAAAATGTTCGGGCCTTTGAGGATGATGATGCCCGGCTGGTCGAGCGGGACGGTTTTCTCAGTGGCGGGATCGACAAGGCGGATGGCGATGCCGGGAAGGAGCTGGCCGACCGAGCCGTTACTGTTTGAGGGTAGCGAGTGGGTGTCGCTCTCCGGCTGGGGCGTCGGAAGATTGACGTTGGTGGCGGGCGAGGTTTCGGTGAGGCCGTAGCCTTCCATTGGACGGGTGCCGAATTTGTCCTCGAAGGCATCGGCGAGGTTTTGTGGCAGCTTTTCAGCTCCGGTGATCACCATCTTGAGCGAGGAGAGCTGGGCTGGATCGATTCGCTTCATGTAGCCGCGCAGGAAGGTGGGAGTCGCCAGGAGCACAGAGATCTGATGAAGATTGATGAGCTCGGCGAGCCGTTTGGTTTCGAGCGGGGAGGGGTATGTAATCAGGTCGATCCCTTCGATCACCGGATACCAGAGGGTGACGGTGCAGCCGAAGGAGTGGAAAAGCGGGAGGCAGCCCAGGATGGAGGCATTGCTGCCGATGTTGAGGCGGGAGCCAAACTGAAGAACATTGGCCAATACGTTGCGGTGGCTCAGCGGAACCCCTTTCGGCTCGCCGGAAGAGCCGGAGGTGAAAAGCAGAACGGCTTCATCTTTATTGCGACGCTTGTTGAGGCCGAGGATCGTGGCGAGCACGCCTGCGGGCAGGAGCTTGCTGGCGATGCCCCATTTGACGATCGATTTCTTGATCTCCGGGATGACGCGCTCGATGAAAATGAGGTCGCGGTTCGGCGGCCAAGGGAAAGACGTCACTTTCCGAACGAAAGGATCTGCGGTAATGAAACGGTCGACATCGGCCTGGCGGATGGAGGAGCGGATGGCGCTGTGGGAGGCGGTGAAGTTGAGGTTGACCGGGGTTTTCCCTGCGAACAGGACGGCGAGATTGGCAATTAGGCCGCCTTTTCCGGGTGGTAGGACGATGGCCACGCGTGGCTTGTCGGTTTCCTCGCGGATGTACTTTGAGAGCGCAATGGCTACGGGGAGGATTTTTGAAAACTCCAGCACCGCATCATCGGAGCCGTCGATGAGCTTGTGGGTTGAGTTGTTCTTGAGGCCGTGAAGCAGGGCAGTGGCAAGCGAGCCCTTGAGTATGCTGCGGGTGGAGTACGCTTCTTCAAAGGCTTCGAGGAGCTTCTGTTGAAAGGCTGGAACGGAGGATTCGCTCGCCGGGATCAGCTCTCCGCAGGCGATGACGGCGACGGGGAGGGAGGACATTTTTTCGATACTGAGCCCGGACTCGCGGGGGCAATCAATGGCAATCGGCAGGATCGGGAGGCCAAGTGCCGTGAGTATCTTGAGGTGATCCGCAGGGATGTGAATGGGTGTTGCCGGGCGGGTGGCGGACCGGCCGGGAACAAACAGCAGGATCCCATTGTCCTTGAGGAAATTGGCGAATTCCTTACCAGCGCTGGCCGGGTTCTTGTCGCTGAGCGAGAACATGGCGCCGGAGCCGGATTTTTCCAAAAATGAGCGGAGGGCCGGATCGTGCTGGTCGTCCTCCTCGATCAGGTAGGTGATTTTCCGACCATTGAAAACCTTCTCTAGGTGTAGGAGCTGATTGAAATCGAGACGCCCAGGAATGGCGAGGACTCCGCTCTGGGGGACGCGGTCTGGGAAAAGGACTTGGACGGGTGAGGACATTTTGGAAAACTTCTAAGACAGTGATGGGGTCTTTTGCGCTGAGTGGCACGTGTTTTTTATGATTTTTCAACGGGCGATCGTTCCATCGTCATATCTTGATTTGATGATTTGAATCTTGATCGGCTGCGAAGGCGGGGCCACGGTGGAGGCATGGCGCAGGCGGATTTGACGGCGGAACTGGAGAAAAATTTGGCGGAGCGAATCCTGGTGCTTGATGGAGCGATGGGCACCACGATCCGTAGCTACGGGCTTGATGAGGCGGCGGCGCGGGGTGAGAGGTTTGCAGAGACAGACAAGGATCTGCTTAACAACGGGGATATCCTCTCGATCACCAGGCCGGATGTGATTTCGGACATCCACAAGCGCTTCTATGAGGCGGGCTCCGACATCTGCGAGACGAACACCTTTTCGGCAACGGGAATCGCGCAAAGCGAATTCTTCGTGGAGGACCCGCGGGAGAAGGGCGGGCGCAAGGATCCAGAGTTTTTCCAGAAGATCCTAGAGAACGAGTTCCTGAACGAACTGGCGTGGGAGATGAACGTCAAAGGCTCACAGCTCTGTCGCAAAATGGCGGACGACGTAGGGACCGATACGGGGGTGAAGCGCTACGTTGCGGGGGCGATCGGGCCGCTGACGGTTTCGCTGAGCAATTCGCCGGACGCCGAGGATGCGGCTTTTCGTGTGGTGACCTTCGACCAGGTTTTGGAGGCGTATCGGATGCAGGTGCGGGGATTGATCGAGGGCGGTTGTGACATTCTGATGATCGAGACGATTTTTGATTCGCTCAACGCGAAGGCTGCGGCGGTGGCGGTCCAAGAGGTTTTTGACGAGGATGGGGTGAGGCTGCCGGTGATCATCTCGGCGGCGGTCGGGCTGGGTGGCGAGACGATGATCTCCGCGCAAAAGGTGGAAGCGCTTTGGAACGCCTTTATGCACGTGAAGCCGCTGGCGATCGGGCTCAATTGTTCGCTCGGTCCGGATCTGATGCGGCCGTTCTTGGAAGAACTGTCGGAGGTCGCGGGAAGCCATGTTTCCTGCTATCCGAATGCGGGCTTGCCTAACCCTTTGGCTCCAACCGGCTTTGACCTGGAGCCTTCGCACATGAAGGATTTCATGCGCGGCTTCGCCGAGAGCGGCCTGATTAACCTCGCCGGCGGCTGCTGCGGCAATACGCCTGAGCATATCTTTGCGATTGCCGAGGGGCTGAAAGGAGTGGCTCCGAGGAAGGTGCCGGGGAAGTGAGGAAATTCAACCGCAGAGGCGCAGCGGTCGCAGAGGGACGCAATGGAAGAAAGAGATGAAGGATGATCTAAACAAGCTTTCGAGCGAGGTGATTGGGGCTGCGATAGAGGTGCATCGTGAGCTGGGAGCGGGGTTGCTGGAGTCGACTTATGAGCTAGCTCTGCAGCATGAACTCCAGCTAGTCGGAATCGCTTCGGAGAGGCATGTGGTGCTTGCTGTGAATTACAAAGGTCTTGTTGTTCCAGAGGCTTATCGAATCGATCTCTTAGTTGAAAACTGCTTGGTGGTTGAAATCAAGGCAGTTTCCACGCTCGCACCAGTTCACTCTGCGCAGGTCCTGACATACCTCAAGATGTCCGGGAACCACCTTGGCCTGTTAATCAACTTTCACTCCGTCCGCCTCGCAGATGGAATCAAGCGACTCGTCCATAACTTTCCCTCTTAACTTTGCGTTCCTTTGCGACCTCTGCGCCTTTGCGGTAAATCTCCTCCAATTTCCTATGACTCCTATCAAACCAGCACTCAGGCTTTCCGGGACGGACGCCTACAACCATACCGAGGAAAAGGGTTTCCTTATGATCGGGGAGCGGACAAACGTGGCGGGCTCGCCGCAGTTCGCCAAGCTGGTGAGGGCGGGCGATCTTGAGGCAGCCGTGGAAGTGGCGCGGCAGCAGGTCGAGAACGGAGCGAACGTGATCGACATATGCTTCGATGACGGCCTGATCGATGGCAAGGCGATGATGGCCCGCTACCTCGATCTCCTGCAGGGCGAGCCGGATGTGGCAAAGGTGCCAATCATGGTGGATTCGTCGAAATGGGAGATACTTGAGGAGGGACTGAAGCATCTTCAAGGAAAGGGGATTGTGAACTCAATCTCGCTCAAGGAAGGTGAGGAGGTTTTTACACGCTGCGCTAGGCACGTGATGAAATACGGGGCGGCTGTCGTGGTGATGGCTTTCGACGAGAATGGCCAGGCGGCGACCTATGAAGAGAAGATTCGGATCTGCGAGCGCGGTTATCGGATTCTCGTCGATGAGGTTGGCTTCAATCCCAATGACATCATTTTCGATCCCAATATTCTGACGGTCGCCACGGGCATCGAGGAGCATAACAATTACGCACTGGATTTCATCAACGCCACCCGCTGGATCAAAGAGAACCTGCCCGGTGCCAAGGTCTCGGGTGGTGTTTCTAACATCTCGTTTTCTTTCCGGGGCAACAACGCGGTGCGGGAGGCGATGCACTCGGCTTTTCTCTACCACGCCACCAAAGCGGGAATGGACATGGGGATCGTCAACGCCGGGATGCTGGAGGTCTACGATGAAATTCCCAAGGAGTTGTTAGAGTGTGTCGAAGACGTATTGCTGAATCGCAGGGACGACTCCACGGAGCGCTTGCTGGATCTTGCCGAGAGCTTTAAAGGCAAGGGCGGAAAAAAACTCGAAGAGGATCTCTCATGGCGCGAGGAACCGGTGGAGAAGCGCTTGGAATACGCGCTGCTAAAAGGGATCGATCGTTTTATCGATGAGGATACGGAAGCGGCGCGGCTGAAACACGGAAGGCCGTTGAAAGTGATCGAGGGGCCGCTGATGGATGGCATGGGAGTGGTCGGAGATCTTTTCGGCGCTGGAAAGATGTTCCTGCCCCAGGTGGTGAAATCGGCGCGGGTGATGAAAAAGGCGGTAGCGTGGCTGTTCCCCTACATGGAAGCTGAGAAGGCTGAGAACCTTGCTGGTGACATTGAAGCAATCAAAGAGAAGAACCCCGGCATTAGCGATGAGGAGGCCCTGCGGTTGGCGGAACGGGGGAATTCGGCAGGACGTTTCCTGATCGCAACCGTCAAAGGCGACGTTCACGACATCGGTAAAAATATCGTCGGCGTGGTGCTGTCCTGCAATGGCTTTGAAGTGACCGACATGGGTGTCATGGTCGCTTGTGACAAGATATTGGACCGCGCGATCGAAATGGGTTCAGACGTGATCGGGCTCTCGGGGCTGATCACGCCCTCGCTGGATGAAATGGTCCATGTGGCGAAGGAAATGGAGCGTCGTGGCTTTACGATTCCCTTGCTGATCGGGGGGGCGACGACATCTGCCGCACATACGGCGATCAAAATTGCCGAGCACTACTCTGGCCCGGTGGTGCACGTGCTCGATGCCTCACGCTCGGTGCCGGTGACGACCTCGCTGCTCTCCAAGGATCAGCGCGATGGTTTCGTGGCGGAGCTGCGGGAGAAGCAACAGAAGGCGCGGGAAAATTTCCTTGGCGGTCCGAAGAAAGAGACACTCTCGATTGAAGATGCTCGCAAGGCCGGTCCCAAGCTCGACTGGGACAACTACCAGCCGCCGGTACCGAGTTTCACTGGAACCAAAGTGGTCGAAGCGGAGATCGGAGAGCTGGTGGAATACATTGATTGGACTCCGTTCTTCCATGCCTGGGAGCTACGCGGTGTCTGGGACAGGACACAGAAAATCCTTAAAACCAAAAACGAAGCAGGTGCCGCCGAAGCGAAAAAGCTCTACGAAGAAGCCTGCGAGTACTTGGAGAACTTGGTGAAGGAAAAGCGCCTGCAGGCAAGGGGTATCTACGGCTTTTTCCCGGCTGACGCGGACGGGGATGACATCGTTGTTAGGAACGAGGATGGCTCGGAACGGACAAAATTTCACACTCTCCGCCAGCAGCTGAAGAAGACCTCTGGAAAGCCGAACGTCGCCTTGGCTGATTGGGTGAAGCCCGTGGCGGCGGATTGCATCCGCCATGCCCCGCCCATCCAAAAAGAAAAGTGGGGAAATCTCCCTCACTGGTATCGCGAAGGAGCGATCTATGCAGTCACCTTTCGCCTGGAGGATTCTTTTCCTGCGAGCGTATTGAGCGCATATGCCAAAGAAAAGACCGACTTGGCTGCCCGCATCGTTCAAGCTGAGAAAAAGTCGGATGAGTCACTGGCAAAAGATCTGAAGAAGCAATTGGATCAGCTTTACTCTGAGAGGCTGGACAAGGTGCTTGATGAAGGACGAGGCCACGCGTGGATGAAGGATCCGCGGATCGCAGATATAGTAGCGACCTCCATCCAACACTTTGCAGGCCAGCGCTATGATCTCGGCGCCTGGTGTGTGATGCCGAATCATGTGCATTTGATCATTTCACCTCGTGAGGGAGAGACGCTTCCGGAAATTCTGCACAGCATAAAGAGGCATAGCGCGCGGGAAGTTAACAAGATCCTAGGTCGCGAGGGGCCGTTTTGGCAGAAGGAGTCGTATGATCATTTGGTGAGGGATGGGGAGGATTTTGTGAATCAGACCGGATATGTTTTGGAGAATCCCGAGGGGGCAGGTCTTAATGATTGGGCGCATGTGGGGCAGGGGGGCTTGGCTGGGCGGATGCAATCCGCCGCCACAATTGGCGCCGCGGATTACATCGGTGGGTTTGTCGTCGGGATCCACGGAGCGGATGAATATGCAAAAGAGCTGGAGGAGGCGCACGATCCATACGGATCGATCATGGTGAAGGCGATCGCCGACCGTTTGGCCGAGGCCTTTGCTGAGAAGCTGCACCACCAAGCGCGGATTGAGTGGGGTTATGAGAAGGAGGGTGAGCTGACGAAAGACGCTTTGATCCACGAGAACTACCAAGGGATCCGGCCGGCTCCCGGTTATCCGGCGCAACCCGATCACACGGAGAAGCCGATCCTGTTTGAGCTACTAGAAGCATCCGAGAAGACGGGTGTGGTTCTAACCGAGAGCTGTGCGATGCATCCCGGAGCTGCTGTTTGCGGCCTCTATTTCTCTCATCCCGAAAGTCACTACTTCGCACTCTCAGAGCTTCAGAAGGATCAGATCGAGGACTACGCGCGCCGCAAGGGGATGACCGTTGAGGAGGTGGAGAAGTGGCTGGGGCCTTGGCTCGGCTACGCCTAGTAGTGCTGGGTGATCAGTGATCAGTGAAGGAACGCAGCCGCGCGACAGTGCGCTCTTTTCCGAGGATGTTGAAAATATCTCCGAGGTCGGGTCCGTGGGCGCGGCCAGAGAGGGCGACTCGGATCGGGAACATGAGCTGGCCGGGTTTCGCGCCGTTCGCTTGGGCGACGGTGGCGATAGCTTCCTTTGCGATGTCCGCCGACCAATCGGTTCGCGTGCCCATGTGCTCGGCGAGCGCGGGGAGGAAGGCAGCGTTGGGATTACCTTTGGCTTTGGCGGTGGCTTCGAGATCGTAATCGATCTCGTCCTTGATCAGGAAATCGATGGCTGCTGGCACTTCCGAGAGCAGGCGAAGCTTGTCCTTCACGGCGCTGACAACGGTCAGATAGTTTGCGCTGACGGGGAGACCGGCGTTCACGACAAAAGGTTTGGCTAGTTCCGCGAACTTCTCTGCGTCGATCTTAGCAATGTGCTGCTGGTTGACCCAAGTGCATTTCTCCAGATCGAAACGCCCTGGCGCGCGGTTGATGCCCTCCAGAGAGAAGCGGTCGATCAGCTCGGTGAGAGTAAAGATCTCGTCATCAGATTTCGGGGACCAGCCGAGAAGGGCGATGAAGTTCACGACAGCCTCGGAGAGGAATCCCTGGCGAGGGTAATCACCGACTGCGGCTCCGGCGTCACGTTTCGACATTTTCGAGCCGTCGGAATTGAGGATCAGAGGAATGTGGGCGTATTGAGGCGGTTCGGCACCGAGGGCTGCGATGAGCTGGAGGTGCTTGGGCGTGTTCATGAGGTGATCCTCACCGCGAATCACGTGGCTGATCTTCATTTCAAGGTCGTCGACTACGTTGACGAAGTGGAAGACATAGGAGCCATCGGAGCGGCGGACGACCATATCCGGGGTGTTGGATGCGTCGGTGTAATCGATGGTGACTTCACCGCAGACGAGGTCGCGCATGGTGATTGGGGTGCGCTCGAAGCGGAAGCGATAGGCGTCGCCATCTTTGTAGAGCCGGTCGGCGGAGAGAAGTTTTTCGAAGTAGCTGTCGTAGATTTCGTTGCGTTGCGACTGGTAATATGGGCCGTGATTCCCTCTTGAAGAGGGCGACTGAAGATCGCCGCCGCTGTCCGGTCCTTCGTCCCAATCGAGACCAAGCCATGACATGCCTTCGAAGATCGCCTGGCGGGCTTCTTCGGTGTTCCGGGCGGCATCGGTGTCCTCGACGCGGAGGATGAAGGCTCCCTCGTTTTTCCGGGCGAAAAGCCAGTTGAAGAGGGCGGTGCGGGCACCGCCGACGTGGAGGTAGCCGGTGGGTGAGGGGGCGAAGCGGGTGCGGATCATATGTGTAAGCTGTTAGGACTGGAGCGCGCGGAGAGCGCCGCGGACCAGCGATTCGGTGGAGGATGAGGGATCGGCATCAAGCACGCTGCGGACGGCTTTCCGGGCGTCCACCTGCTTGTAGCCGAGAGCGATGAGCGCCAGCTCCGCATCGGCGGCAGGAGCGGAGACCTGGCCGGAGGCGGCGTCCTGCCACGTGTCGGTGACGCCGACTTTGTCCTTGAGCTCGAGAATGATGCGCTCGGCGGTTTTTTTACCAATCCCTCTGGTCTTAGAAAGCAGCACGGAATCACCGGCGACGACGGCCGCTTTGAAATGCTGGACCGGCATCCCGCTGAGGATGGCAAGTGCGATGGACGGGCCGATCCCGGAAACCCGGTCAATCAGCATGAGAAAAACATCGCGCTCCTCCTCGGTGGCGAAGCCGTAGAGTGTGTGGGCGTTTTCCCGGATGTGCAGGTGGGTCCGGAGATCGACCACCGAGCCCTCAGTTGGGTGGAGGCGATCATAGGTGGAAATGGGAATCATCGCCTCGTAGCCAACGCCGTGACAATCGACGATGAGGCGGTTGGGGAAGGCTTCGATGATTTTTCCACGGAGTCTTGCGATCACGGGCTGAGGTTTCGGGAGAAACGGCTCCGCATGCAAGTGGTAAGGTTGAAAGTTGGACTCAGCGAATTTGCACGGTTATGTTCGTTCATGGCAGAAACCCTATGCGATTGGTCAAAGCGCGAGATCATGGAGAGGCGGCAGGAGCTGTTGATCCTGACGCGCGACGCAACGTTTCTCTGCCGGAAATGCGCGAGGGTGTCGAACCGGCCGCGGGTCCTGTGCAAGCCCCTAAGGTTTTTCAAGAAGGGCGAGGAGCAGCTGCCACAGGAAAAGGAGTGAGAGTTTCGAAAGTTCGAAGTTTCCACAGACCGTCCGCGTAGCTAAACCTAGATATGCCTGCAGACGAAGAGGAGATCGTTCAGTGCCCTGAATGCGCAGCGCCGATGAACGTGGGGGCCGTGGCACCCTACTCGCGGGTGATCTGCCCGACCTGCAACGCTGAAAACCGGGTCAAGAAACAGTTCGGGCCCTACACGCTGACGCGCCGCCATGCGATTGGCGGAATGAGCTCCGTTTTCATCGCCAGCGACGAAACCTTGAATCGAGAGGTGGCGCTGAAAATCCTCAGCGAGGAATTCTCCGCGGACGAGCGACGCATCGCCGCCTTTGAAGAAGAGGCGCGGCTCACCGCCTCCTTCAGCCATCCAAACGTGGTGCGGGTGCTGACGACAGGAACTGCGTTCGGACGTTTGTACATCGCGATGGAGTTCGTGCCGGGCGGGCATTTCGAGCATCAGATCCGCGAAAAAGGGAAAATCCCGGAGACCGAGATGCTGCCGCTTGCGATCCAGATTGCCGAGGGTCTGCAGGGCGCGCAATCGGCCGGTCTGATCCACCGCGATGTGAAGCCAGGCAATATCCTGCTCGACTCGGAAGGTAATGCGAAGCTGGTGGACTTCGGCCTCGCACTCGTCACCAAAGGTGGGAAAGCCACGGCCTCCGAGATGTGGGCAACTCCATATTATGTGCCGCCGGAGGCGATTGAAGGGGGTGCGGAGGATTTCCGTTCCGACATCTACGCTTTCGGAGCCACTCTCTACCACGCCTTGGCCGGTAAGCCTCCCTGCGATGAGGAAACGATGGCCACAGACTTGCTGCGCGAGGCGAAGAAAAAGGTCGTGCCGCTGAAAAAAATAGCCCCCCATCTCACTGACGAGACGTGCGCGGTGATCGGTCGCTCGATGGCTTATGACCCCGTCAACCGCTTCGGTAGCTACGACGAGATGATCGATGGTCTTAAGATGGCCCTCAAGGCGGCCCATGGAGAGGCGGTCCGGGATGATGAGGGAATGTCAAAAGCCGATCGCCGGGCGCAGCAGCGGGCCAAGAAGAGGCGGGAGACCCTCACGATTTGCGGTGTCATCGGTCTCGCTGCGGCCTCGGTTTTGACATACATTTTGATGAATCCGAAGGATCCGGAACCGCCTTCACCCACTGCCCGCGCGCTCACTGTGGAGCGCGAAGATGGCCAAGGAGACGAGGAGAGCCCGGAGGTCGTGGCGAGCCGCTATCTGACGGCGCGTCAGGCAATGGAAAAAGGCGAATATGCCAAGGCGGAGGCCGCGTTCTTCGCGCTGCTCCAGGATGAGAATGTCCAGGAGCCAACCCGCACCTGGGCCGGACTGGAAGCTATTGTCGCCGCGATGATGGACGGCCGGACGGATCAGGCCCGGACACATGCAAAGGTCGCCGCCGATCATTTGAGGAACGAGCCCGAGGGAGTGAAATCCGGCTTCACCACAGGGGTTCTGCCGGTTCTGAACCGCTTCAGCCAACTGCCTTTTTTCGAGCCGGAGAAGTTAAAGCTGGGTGAAGACGGGTTCGAGCGTTTCATGGGATATTTCTTGGCGGGGCTGAAAAACTGGGAGCAGGGAGGGCTCGAACAAGCGCGGCCATTTTTTCGAAAAGTCGTTGAGGAACCATCACTGGCCGGGAATAACGTTCTCGCGTGGTATCAATCTGCGGCAGGGCGATACCTGCAGGATTTCCAACTCCTCGACACCCCGGCCTATCGTTCCGATCCGCAGACTGCGGAGGAATCGCGCGCCGCCTCCTCAGACCTGAACCGCGCGCTGACTCTCCTGAAAACGAAGGGACGGGCTCGCTTCAATATCCGTGCGCGCCAGATTCACCTGGCAAAGCTGATACGGGCTCTGAAAATGCCTTCACCGACGCAGGAGGCCGATGATGCTCCCGCCGATCCGGTTGATCTCGCTGATCTCGGTAGCCTTGCCAAGGAATACCGCTTCGTGGCAATCGTGGACCGGCTCAGAGCTCTTGATGGCGATCCCCCGGGTGGGAGTCGCGAGTCGATGCTTGCGATGGCCGGCGGCGCGCTGGTTTTTCTGTCGGAGATGGAAGCGGATCTGGAAAAAAGGCCAGTGACGCTTGATCTGACGCTCACCGATGGCACCTCGATCGTCTCACTCGTAAAGACGCCGGAGGGCCAGCTCGTCGGCAAGCTTGCCAACGATGAGGTGCGCGATCTGAAATGGACCGATTTTCCGACCGATCGGCTGATCGAGCTGCACCGCGAGTTGGTGAAAAATCCGGCCAGCGAGATGGAGCGCCTGCGTCGGCACGAATCCGCCATTGCCTTCGAGTGGATGGCTGGCGATAAGGAGCGGGCGATGCTTGTTGCCAGCCGGCTGTGCGAGGAAAGCAGTGGCTTCAAGACCCGTTGGGATTCGCTCGCAAGCGGATTGCCAAAGTAGCCGCACCGCCTAGAGTGCGGCATGACAAACTGCTTTCGTCCCCTGGTGCTGGCTCTTGCTGTAGTGGGCAATCTACCGGCGGAGGAGGAAATCCCCAAGGTGCTGCGTTTTTCCCAGCCAATGATATCCCTCAGCGCCGTAGAGGGAGTTCCTTCGCATGGTGCCGAGCTGATCGTGGAGAACACCGGGAAAACCGAATTCGCACTCACTCCCGTCTTGGCAGGGGAAGATGCAACGGCGTTTACGGTTGATCCGCCGGAGCTCGTGATCGGCCCCGGGAAAAAAGAGACCCTGAGGGTGTTCATGCATCCCGGCAGGGGGAGCGGACGTTACGCCGCATCGCTTGATTTTGCCGAAGGCTTCATCCCGGTGGAGGGAGTTGGACTCAAAGCTTTCGAAGGCAAGAACGAGCCCCCGTTCAAACAGATCGTTGATACCTTGGGTATCCCCGTAAACGTGGGAGGAGATGAGCTGGAATTGGACACTGCGGCCGCAACAATCGGCGACAGCCTTCCCGTCAGTCGTTTTCGCGGAATCGAGGGCAGGAAAGTGCGGGTGACGCCGGTGGCGCGGTTCTCACCACTGGGCGAGGTGTCGTTCGGAATCGTGACGAAGGACGACAATTTGATCGAATGGGGCACCCTCAGCGACTCGACAGAGAAGCGTCCGGACAATCACCAGAGTCTGTTCCCGGAGTTCAAAGGAGGAGATGTCGCGGTCGAAATCGACGCTCCGGCTGAACCCTTCGCTTTCTACATGAACGGCCATCAATACGTCTCCTTCACGGATCAGGCGCTCAACAGCGGCGCGCCGATCGCGCACACTGGCCGAATCTATCCCGTCAAAGCGTTCCAAGGCGTGGCCAAGGAGAACGCCTACCTCATCGCCTTCGAAGAGGCAAAAAACGGCGATTACCAGGACGCTGTTTTCCTGATCGAAAACGTCACCGTCGAGTAAAGTTCAGCGTGAAGAACGGCGCTGGAGCTGCCGCTCGAACAGGTCCGCCGTCGGATATGCGTACGCGTCAAAAGCGTAAACCGCATCATCGCGCCGTCAGATGACTTGATGTTTCCCGGGCCAACGGGAAGCCTCAGGCACATGGAGTATCGGACGAAGCCGCAGGAGTTGGACGGGATGCCGCCCGGGATCCCCCACATCATCGGGAACGAGGCAGCCGAGCGCTTTTCATTTTACGGAATGAAGGCGATCCTTGCGATTTTCTTCACCCAGTACCTGCACTTCATGGATGGCGGCGAGGGCGCACCGATGAGCGAGGCGCGCTCCACTGAGCTGGTCCACCTTTTCAACGGCGCCTTCTACCTCACCCCGGTGATCGGAGCGATCCTAGCTGATGTCTTCTTTGGGAAATACCGAGTCATCATCTGGCTTTCCCTCGTCTATTGCGCCGGCCACGCCGCCCTTGCCTTTATGGGGAAATTCGGCGACGCGGACAGCTGGATGCTGGCCGGGCTGGTGCTGATCGCGCTCGGGGCAGGGGGGATCAAGCCCTGCGTCTCCGCCCACGTCGGGGATCAGTTTGGGCAGCGCAACGCCCGGCTGCTCCCCCGCATTTTCAACTGGTTCTATTTTTCAATCAATGCCGGTGCCTTTGTCTCCATGCTGCTGACGCCGTGGCTACTAGAGTGGTACGGGCCGCACTGGGCCTTCGGCGTGCCCGGCGTGCTGATGGCCATTGCCACCCTCGTCTTCTGGCTGGGGCGCAATCGCTTTGTCCATGTGCCCGCCGGTGGCGTTGATTTCCTGCGCGAGGCGTTCAGCAAGGAGGGCATCTTCGCGATGTTCAAGCTCGCTCCCGTTTACCTTTTCGTCGCCTGCTTCTGGGCGCTCTTCGACCAGACCGGCTCCACCTGGATCTTCCAGGCGCAGGACATGGACCGGAACTTCCTCGGCTTCCATTGGCTGCCCTCGCAGATCCAATCGCTCAACTCCGTCTTCGTCCTCACATTCATCCCAATCTTCGCCTACGTCATCTATCCGCTGGTGGAGAAATTCTGGCCGCTCAGCTCGCTGCGGAAAATGGGCATCGGCTTCATCATCATGACGGCCGCCTTCGTCCTCGTCAGCATCATCCAAGTCTGGATCGACAGGGGAGGGCGGCCTAACATCGGCTGGCAGATCACCGCCTTCGGCCTGCTTACCGCCTCCGAGATCCTGGTTTCCATCGTCGCCTTGGAGTTCGCATACACCCAGGCACCGAAGCGAATGAAATCCTTCATCATGTGTTTTTACCTCGGAGCCGTCGCTCTCGGAAATTTCCTCGTGGCCGGCGTAAACCACTACATCCGCATCGCCAGCCCTGCGGAGGAGCAACTGCCGGCCGCTCTTGCAAAGCTTCCCGAGGACTGGCGTGGTGACCCCCGCACCGTGATGCTCGCCGGCTACGACGGCGTCACCGGCACCGATGATGATTTGATCCGACGGCTCAATCCCGGCGCGGAAGTTCCTCTGGAAGTTCCGGGCCAACAAAATCTCGATCGCGCCGCCTCCCTGATCATCGACCGCAGCACCAGCGCCAACAACACCTTCCCAAAGCAAGAAGCAGGTAACCAGCTCATCGTCGGCCTCAACGACGCCTGGGGCCGCCCCCTCCGCTACCTCACCCTCAACTCCACCACCGTCCGCATCTGGAGCGCCGGCCCCGACGGCGAGTGGAACACGAAATGGGACGTCGGGGTGATCATCAAAAAGCCCGAGCAGCTCCCTGAGAACAAAGCATCTTGGATGGACAAGCTCCGCCCGCAGCAGACCTGGCTGGACCTCCGCAAGCAGCAGCTCGGCCAAGAGGATCCGCCGCCCGGCAAGGATGCCGCCAGCTTCTCCCAGACCACCTTCGCAGGCGGCCAGGTGCGCCTCCACGGCGCCTCCTACTTTTGGTTTTTCAGCGCCCTAATGGGTGCCATGGCAATCCTCTTCATCCCCTTCGCCATGATCTATCGGCCCAAAAGCTACCTTCAGGATTCCTGAACCGCGAACACCTCGCCCTCGCTCCGCCCCACGATCACCGCCGCGCAGGAGTCGCTGAAAACGTTCACCGCCGTTCTGCTCATGTCCAGCAGGCGGTCCACCGAGAGCAGCGCCACTACCGCCGTCTCCGCGTTGGGAATCCCCGAGTTTTTCAAAATTAGCAGGATCGCCACAAGACTCGCCGAAGGAATCCCGGCCACGCCCACGCTCGTCAGCAGCGCCGCCACCACAATGAAAAACTGCGCCCCCAGCCCCAGTTGGATTTCCATCACCTGCGCCACGAAAATCACCGCCACGCACTCGTAGAGCGCCGTTCCGTCCATGTTCACCGTTGAGCCCAGCGGCAGCGTGAAGCTTGCAACCCGCTTCGAAACACCCGCCCCATCCTGCACGCACCGCATCGTCACCGGCAGCGTCGCCGAGGAGGAGGCAGTCGAAAACGCCAGCAGCAGCGCCGGTCGCATGTCTCTAAAGTGGGCGAGGGGGCTCACCCGCCCGATGAACCTCAACGCCAGTGGCAGCACCACGAACAGATGCAGCCCTAGCGCAAACAGCACCGTGAAGAAGTATTTCCCCAACTGCGTGAACAGATCCGCCCCCGTCAGATAAACCACCGGCAGGATCAACGCGTACACCCCAATCGGCGCGATCGCCATGATCCACCGCGTCACCGTGATCATCGCCTCGTTTGCCGCCGCGAAAAAATCCCTAATACTGTCACCCATATCGCCCGGCAGCTGCGTCGCCGCGATAGCGAAAAGGATGCTGAACACGATCACCCCCAGCAACTGTCCGTTGTCGCTCGCCGCGCCGACCACGTTCTCCGGCAGCATCGCCTTGAAAATCCCGAGGAAATCCTTGCCCTCTCGCTGCCCCGCCACCTCCACCGTGTCCCTGAGCGCCGCATCCGCCGTCACCTCCTTCTCGGCAAAGGCCGCACGAATCGCCTGATTCGGCTCCCCGTCCACCAGCCCCGGCTGCACCAAGTTCACAATCACCAGCCCGATCGCAATCGCCACAAAGCTCGAGCAAAGATAAAAGCTCACCGTCTTTAGACCCAGCCGCCGGAAGCCCTCCACTCCCTTCATCCCCGTAATCCCGGAAATGACCGCCGTCACGATCAGCGGCACGATAATCATTTTCAGCGCCCGCATGAAGAGATCCCCAACGAAGCGCGACGTTTCCAGAGTCCCTGCAATCAATTTCCCTCCCGCCGAGGCCTCGTCAGCTCCCCCGAAAAGCCCCCTCAGCGCCAGCGCCGTCAAGGTCGCCAGGACCAGTGCCGCCAAAATCTGCCAATGCGTCGCCAGTCGTTTCATGCCTACAGGCAAGCGGATGGAGCAAGCGATGGAAAGCCACTTGCCCTCTTTTCTTTATCTCCCGCCCTTCGCATGGCGGAGTACAAAAAATTTATGCCCGTGAAACCGGAAGCTGCAACTTCCTCCGCACCGATTATCAAGCGCTCTTGACGAAGTTTTTGAAATTTCTAACCGCCTTGCGAAAAACTCCATCCATGGAAAATTTTTCATACCCCACAGGCTTCAATCCGGCTCATGAGCGGAAGGCCGGAAGCTCCCGTTTTCAACAGGATTTACTTTGTAATGCCATCCCGAAACCACTATATATGGTGTTGTGAATAATTTGTGAATACCAGATAAAGACATCATCACGGAAATCGGATTGACCCGGCATGGTGAATCCATTCAGTCTCCTCAACGCTAACTCCGACTTCAGCGTCACTTTCCAAACCAGATCCAGCCCCATGTCCACCACCACCGTCACCCTCGGAACCCGCACTTTCGTCCTCGATAAAGCCAAAGCCGAACTCGCCTTCAACTCAAAGCGCGTCATCAACGGCCGCGAAACGATGTTCTTCAACATCCTCCCGCTCAAGTACCAGTGGGCCTACGATCTCTACAAGACGATGAAGAACAACCATTGGGAGCCCGAGGACATCTCAATGCAAAAGGACGTCGAACAATGGCGCTCCAACGATATCTCCGACGTCGAGCGCTGGATCATCAAGATGGGCATCGGCTACTTTTCCGCCGCTGAGGGCATCGTCGGCGACAACGTCCTCCACGTCGTCCGCGAAGTCGTCACCGCCCCCGAGCTCAAGCTCGTTCTCGGCCGCCACGCGCACGAGGAAAACATCCATGCCGATAGCCTCGTGTACATGCTCAGCTCCCTCGGGCTCAATCCCCACGAGTGCGAGGCCATGTTCGAGGACGTCCCCACCATCAAGGCCAAGAACCACTTCGTCACCTCCAACAGCAAGGCCCTCCGCCGCGATATCGACCTCACCATCACCGCCAACAAGCAGGCTCTCGCCAAAAACATTTTCCTGTTCGGCCAGGTCATGGAGGGCACCCAGTTCTACGGCCTCTTCGGCATGATCCTGTCCCTTTACCGCCAGAATAAATTCCCCGGCATCGGCCAGATGTTCCGCTACACCCTCCGCGATGAGTCCAACCACATTGAGGTCTTCCGCAACCTCCTCATGGATCTCATCGATGAAAACCCCGACATCTGGACCGCAGAGTTCCGCGACGACCTTCGCAACACCATGGCCGAAGGCATCAATCTCGAAAAAGCCTTCATCCGCGATTGCCTCCCCGTCGCCGGCCTCGGCCTCAACTCCACCGATTTCGAGACCTATATCGACTACATCGCCGACCGCCGCCTCACCTCCTGCGGCCTCGCCCCCCTAAACGAATCTGTCTCCAATCCCTTTCCCTGGCTCGCCGAAATGATGGACATCAAAAAAGAGCAAAACTTCTTCGAAGGCCGCGTCACAGAATACCAAAAAGCCGCCGCCCTCTCCTCCGTCGACGACGACGAGCTCTAACTCTTCAGCCCTGTAGGGGCGACCGATGATAGCCCGGGGCATCGCCCCGGGAACCATCCAAGCCAAATTCCGGGCAAGCAAACACCGTTGTTCACCTAAAAGCCTCCGCCGCAGCCCCACACCCCACCCGCCCGAATCCATCCCCGTCTCCTGACTCCTCCCGCCACTTTTCCACCTACCAAAAAAACACCGCATCCTATCCGACCATGTACCGCTCCCTAAACCTCGCCGAAGACAACATCCTCAAGCAGGTCATCTCCGACCGCTTCGCCCTCGCCGCCACCGAACGCCCCTATGACTGGCGCGGAGTCATCGCCAGCGACAAACGCGCCCCGCACGCCGACATCATCGTCACCCGCGGCGACAAAGAAACCCAGTTTTCCCTCGAAGACGTCGCCGACGCCATCGGCGATTCCCTTGCCGACCTCCTCATCGCCCGCAGCGAGGACGAGAAATCCATCTTCTCCGAGGTCAACCGCAAGTTCGTCTCCCTCGTCGCCCACGCCGTCGCCGTATCCCTCACCCAGAGCTTGGAAGAAGGCGGCCGCCTCCGCCTTTCCGAAGGCGATCTCTACCTCCTCATCGAAAAGGCCCTGCTCGAAAACGAAGCCTACGACGTCGCCAAATCCCTCGCCTTCCGCCGCTCGCTTGAAAAGACCGGCCACGTCGATCTCGGCTCATCGCCCCACGCCCTTCCCGTGCGCCTGATCCGCCGCAATGGCAACGTCGTGCCATGGTCCGAGACCAAGATCGAGATCGCGGTTAGAAAAGCTTTTCTCACCATCAAGGAAAACCCCGAGCCCGCCGTCGATATCGCCAAGGCCGTCACCGAGCGCATCCGCCGCGGCGATTCCTCCTTCGTCCACATCGAGGACGTCCAGGACATGGTGCAGGAGGAACTCATGCGCCAAGGCCATTTCAAAGCCGCCGAGCACTACATCCTTTACCGCGCCCAGCGCAATCTCCTTCGCCGCGATCAGGAAAACGAGGCCACCGAGGATCTCTCGCAGGATTCCATGATCGTCGTCACCTCCGATGACGGCACCTCCACCTTCTGGGATGGCATCGAGCTCAAGAAACGCATCGCCTACGCCTCCATCGGCCTCGATCTGAACCTCAAAGAAGCCGAGATCGAACGCGAACTCCGCCGCTCCGTCGGCTCCGAGATCTCCGCGAAAGATCTCAAATCCACGATCATCCTCAACTCCAAAACCCTCATCGAAAAGGATGCGGACTTCGCCAAATTCGCCGCCCGCATCCTCCTCTCCTACATCTACGAGGAAGTGCTCGATTGGTCGATCTCCACCGATGGCGTGGACAAGCTCAAGCAGGCGCACAAGACCGGCTTCAAGTCCTACCTCAAGCACGGCGTCGCCATCAAGCGCCTCCACCCGGACCTCCTCCAGCGCTTCGATCTCGACAAACTCGCCGACGCCTTCGACCCCACCGCCGACCTCGATTTCGACTACCTCGGCATCCAGACCCTCTACGACCGATACCTCATCGTCGATAAAACCGGCGAGAAGCACCAGCGCATCGAGACCCCTCAGTTCTTCTGGATGCGCGTCGCCATGGGCCTCTTTAAAAACGAGGAAACCAAGCGCGAGGACTGGGCCGTCCGCCTTTACAATCTCTACAAGGGCCGCCGCTTCTGCTCCTCCACGCCCACCCTCTTCAATTCCGGCACCCTCCACTCCCAGCTATCCTCCTGCTACCTTTACAAGGTCGATGACTCCATCGAGTCGATCATGTATCGCGGCATCGCGGAAAACGCCTTCCTCAGCAAATGGGCGGGCGGCCTCGGCGGCTCATGGACCGCCGTCCGCGGCACCGGCGGCTACATCCAGGGCACCAACGGCGAGTCCCAGGGCATCATCCCCTTCCTCAAGCTCCACAACGACCAGCTCCTCGCCGTCAACCAGGGCGGAAAGCGCAAAGGCTCCGGCTGCGCATACCTCGAAACGTGGCACAACGACATCGAGGACTTCCTCGAGCTCCGCAAGAACACCGGCGACGACCGCCGCCGCTGCCACGACATGAACACCGCCAACTGGGTCCCCGACCTCTTCATGAAACGCATGGAGGACCGCCAGCACTGGACCCTCTTCCGCTCCAACGAGACCCCCGACCTCCACGACCTCTACGGCAAAGCCTTTGAAATGCGCTACGAGGAATACGAGCGCATGGCCGCCGAAGGCAAAATCTGGTCCCGCCAGATGCCCGCCCTCGAGCTGTGGAAATCCATGCTCAAAATGGTCTTCGAAACCGGCCACCCATGGATCACATTCAAAGACCCGTGCAACGTCCGCTCCCCGCAGGACCACTGCGGCGTCATCCACTCCAGCAACCTCTGCACCGAGATCACCCTCAACACCTCCGATGAGGAAACCGCCGTCTGCAACCTCGGTTCCGTCGTCCTAGACTCCCACATCAATCGTGACGGAGCCATCGATCACGACATGCTCAAGGAGACCAT
>JBGTDO010000057.1:0-3345 GCA_041748235.1 Akkermansiaceae bacterium
CTGAAAGCACGGTTCCCGCGCCGACGTTGTTCTGTGTCCTAGAAAACTCATGAAACCCTATTTCACTCGGCTCGCAGCGGCCGTCTGCTTCTGCGCTCTCGGCCTCAGTAGTCACGCGGATCCAGTCCGAGTCGCCAACACCACCCTCGCCCTCCCGGCGAGCGCACCCGCCGGAGGCCCGCTTCAGGTGGCAGACGCCCTCCCCGGACTCATTTTCCCCGGAGGAGTCGCCATGGCTACCGTCCCCGGAAATCCCAAAGCATTGCTTGTTGCTTCCATCGCAGGAAACGTCTGGATGGTCCCTGACACCACTGTGGCAAACCCCACCCGCTTCGAGCTCTTCACCGTCGCCACCCTTTCCAATTTCGCGCGCGGCCGCAGCATCTACAGCATCACCTGCCATCCGGAATTCGCCACCAACGGTCACATCATTGTCAATTACCAGGGTGACCTCGCGGGTCTGCCTCCCCTATCCGAAATCCCTAACATCTCGAACCTGTTTATCTCGGAAAAATCCACCAATCCCAGGCGCGAGATCGAATGCACCCTCCGCGTTTCCCGCTTCACCGTCACCGAGGCTCAACGTGCAGTGCTGCTGAACCCCACATCCACCTCCACCCTCCTCTCCAGCACCAAGGCGGCCATTCTTTCCACCGAGCTGCGCTACTTCAACATCGCCGAGGAACACGTTTACCACAGCATTAACGACTGCAAATTCGGCCCTGACGGCTATCTATATGTTTCCTTCGGAGACGAAGGCTCGCAGGGCGAGCCATACCGCAACGCCCAGTCTATCACAAAAGACCAGTACTCGTCCATTATCCGCATCGATACCGAACGCCGCCCGGAAAATCTGGAGCCTAACCCCCATTACTCCATTCCCACCGACAGCGGTGTCGCACGTTTCAAAATCCCAGCTGACAACCCCTACGTCGGGCCAGGCCCGGTCTACAACGGCCAGGCCATATCCGCTTTGGAAATACCCAAGGTTCGAACTGAAATCTACGCCACCGGTTTTCGTAATCCCTTCAAGTTCGAAATTGATCCCCCCACCGGTGAGATCTGGATCGGCGACGTGGGAATGGATCGCTGGGAGGAAGTATCCATCATTAACAAAGGCGACAACGCCGGCTGGTCCTACTGGGAGGGCAACGAACGCCGGACTAATATCGCACACGCCATCCAGCCCGCCAATCACAAGGCACCCGTGCACGCCTACTCCCACATCAACGGCAACAACTCCGTCACCGGCGGTGTCCTTTACCGTGGCTCAGCCTACACCTCGCTACAGAACAAATATATCTTCGGCGATTATGGCTCAGGCAGAATCTGGAGCCTCGTCCGTGCCAACGGAACCAATCCCACGGTGGTCACCGAGCTGCCGATCGGCGGTGTCTCGAGGGTCGTCGATTTCGAGGTCGATCCCTTTTCCGGGCAGATCCTTATGCTCCAACACGGCTCCGGCCAACGGGTCATGCGCTTGGTCGAGGGCACCTCCACTTCCACTTTCCCGCCGCTCCTCAGCCAGACTGGAGCTTTCGCAGACACAGACATAGCCACTCTTGTGCCAAACGCCGGGATTCTCGCCTACGAACCGAATCTCACCTTCTGGTCCGACCACGCGATCAAATCCCGCTTCTTTGCAATCAAGAACCTCACCGACACCATCGGATTCTCCCGAGAAGGAAACTGGACCTACCCCCAGGGCATGACCTTTATCAAGCACTTCGATATCGATCTCAACCGAGACGCCCCCGGTACCTCTGTGAAAAGACTGGAAACCCGTTTCCTCGTCCGAAGCTCAGAAGGCGTTTACGGCGTCTCCTACCGCTGGAATGAAGCAGGCACCGACGCGACACTTGTAGGCATCGGGGGGGAAGAGTTCGATCTTCCGATCATCTCCAACCGACAGACACAGACCCAGCGCTGGCGCATCCCCTCCCGCGGCGAATGCCTCATCTGCCACACCCCCTCGGCTGGTCACGCCCTAAGTTTCAATACATTCCAGCTCAACCGAGATGGTTCCATTGGCAGCGCTGAAGGAAATTTCCTCACTCTGCTGTCGGACTCGGGATACCTCGATGGCTTCACCGATGATCCCGCCGTCCTAGTGCTGCGTAAAATCTAAATCGTCAGATATTTTTGATTTTTCTGGTCCTTTGCCGAGGATTTGTACAATCGGACAGGTGCCTGCAAAACTACACCGAATCAAACTCAGCGAAGACGAACGCCGCCAACTCGAAGCGATCCGCGACGGGAAAACCGGCAAATCCACCAAGTCCATCCCTGCCCTTGCGATGCTCCTCACCGACGAAGGCCCCCACGGTCCCGCGATGAAGGACGCCGCCATCGTCCAAGCCACCGGGATCGGCCTCCGAAGGCTTGGGCGTCTGCGCCAACGCTGCTGCGAGGTCGGCCCACTCGGAGCACTCGAACGCAAGCCGCGCGAAACCCCTCCAATCGAAATCAAGATCACCGGAGAGGTCAAGGCAAGGATCACCCAGCTTGTTTGCACAAAGCCTCCCGCAGGCCACTCACGCTGGACTTTGGGACTTCTCGCCGGACACCTCGTGCAGATCGAAGTCATCGAAAGCATCTCGCGGCAGTCCATCAGTACGGTTTTAAAAAAAGCGAACTCAAGCCCTGGAGGCAAAAGGGCTGGTGTATCCCGCCCAAACGGAACGCCTCCTTCGTAGCCGCGATGGAGGATGTGCTGGAGGTTTACGCAAGGGCACCCGACGGGGACACGCCGCTGGTCTGCCTCGACGAATTCGCCAAGCAACTGCTTTCCGAAACACGGCTTCCCATCGCGCTGCGCCCCGGCCACCCGGCACGGCAGGACTACGAATACGTGCGCGAGGGCAGCATCAGCGCCTTCATGATTGCCGTGCCGCACCAGGGGAAAAGGGATGTATACGTGGGCCCCGACGGGAGGCGCACCGCGAAGGATTTCGCCGCCTGCCTCGACCATCTGGCCAACACCCTTTTGCCGGATGCGCGCAAGATCGTGCTGGTGATGGACAATCTCAACACGCACCGGGAGGCATCGCTGTATGAAGCCTTTCCGCCCGAAAAGGCACGCGCACTCTGCGAGCGTTTCGAGATGCACTACACGCCAAAGCACGGCAGCTGGCTGAACATGGCGGAGATCGAGATCGGCTTGCTGGGGCGGACCTGCCTTGACCGCAGGATAGGATCGGTCGCGGAGTTCGGAACGGAAGTCGCAGCGTATCTCAAATGGAAAAATGCGAACGCAAAACCCATCAATTGGCAGTTCACCAACGCCGAGGCCCGGATCAAACTCAAATCAATCTATCCGACAATTTAGCTTTTACGCAGCACTAG
>JBGTDO010000058.1:0-24247 GCA_041748235.1 Akkermansiaceae bacterium
CGATGATCAGCAGGACCAGGCCGAGGATGATGATGGCGGCGGTGAGTTCCGGGGCGGCGATGATCAGTGCGGCGAGGAAGACGTTGATGAGCGCGGCCTCGAAGAAGATGACCCAGCCAAGTTTCATCAGCTGGTCGTAGCGGAAGCGGGGGACGGTCCAACGCACTAGAATGAAAAACAGGATGAAGGCAATGAGCTTGGTCAGGAAGATTCCCACATGGAGCAGCCCTCCGATCTGGAAGTCGCCGATCGCAAGCTCCGCAATTTCCTTGTCGAGTCCGAAACCGAGCGACCAGCCACCCAGGAAAAGGGTGATGATTAGCGCGGAGCCGATCACCATCGCCGCATATTCGCCCATGAAGAACATCGCGAATTTCATGGAGGAATATTCGGTGTGATAACCGCCGACGAGTTCGGTTTCGCACTCAGGTAGATCGAAGGGCATGCGGTTGGTTTCCGCAAAAATCGAGACTGTGAAAATGATGAAGGCGATGAATGCCGGAATTAGGAACAACGCCGTCTGCAGGCTCGGAAGCGACAGCTCACTATTGGTCCAGAAGGGCAGCAACAGCCAGCCGTGCTCCGCCTGATGCTGGACGATGTTGTTCAAGTTGAGATCACCGAAGTAGAGTAGCACCGGAATAATCGAGAGGCCGAGGCAGATCTCGTAGGAGATCATCTGTGCGGTGGAGCGGACGCCGCCGATGAATGGGAACTTGGAGTTCGAGGCCCAGCCCGCCAAAGTGATCCCATAAACAGTCAGCGAGGAAATGGCGAAAACGAAAAGCGGGCCGATATCGATATCGGCGATGACAAGCTTCTCAGTCCGGCGAAAGAGGGTAACCTCCGGGCCGAAAGGAACTACGCAGACGGTGATCAGCGCGGGCACAACCGTAAGCGCCGGAGCCAGCCAGAAGAATGCTTTGCGCACATGGTCTGGAGTGAAATCCTCTTTAAGAAACAACTTCACACCATCTGCGATCGGCTGGATCAGCCCGAAGAAGTGAAAATCCTTTTTTGCGCCAAACAAGGTTAACGGAATACCCACCCGGTTTGGGCCAACGCGGTCCTGGATGATTGCGGAAAAGCGTCGCTCGAAATACACCGAAAGCGGCACCAGCGGCAGCACCACCAGGAAGGTGAAGAAGACGACCTTGAACAGGATGATCGCGATGGAAGTGGCTAGTTCGGGCATGGAAGGGAGTTTGCCAGTTGGCAGTTATGAGTTTTCAGGAGGACGATGTGGTTAGCCGTTGATCAGACCAGCGGCTGTCCGAGCCCGTTCATTCTCCAGCAGCGGAACTTTATAACCGGTCTCGGTGATCACAGTCCCCTGAGCACCGATTTTCGAAAGTGTTAGACCACTGAACTCGGCGATGGTGGCGGCGATCTCCTTGAAAAGATTTTCGATGAGGTGGATGCCGACCATTTCTTCAGTGTATGCAGCGATGAGGTCGCGGATCATTTCCCAATCGTCGCGGGCGTGGAGTGGGGGTTCGATGGCGCGGTTGAGGCGCTGGAGGCGACCGGACAGGTTGACCATCGAGCCGCGTTTTTCGGCGAAGGCCGCGCCGGGGAGGACGACGTGGGCTTGATTGGCTGTCGGGTTTGCGAGCAGGTGGCTCTGGAGAAGAAAACCTAGGCCCGCTAAATCGTCCGTGGTGAAGCCCGCGTCGGTGATGAGGTCCTCGCCAAAGACGAGCAGGGCCTTGATCTGCCCGCTGCGGACCCCGTCGCGGATTGAGTCGAGTGGGGCGTATGGATCCTCGGTTTTAAGGATGAGTTTCGCGCCGGTCGTGTTCGGGTTGCGGTCGGCGGCGATTAGCAACTCGTCGGCCTCGCCGGTGCGCGGCACCAAGGAGAGGTGGGAGGTCCCGAGTGTCTCTTGGAGCTTCTTGAGCATGAACAGCTCCTCGTTGGTCATGCGGCCGGAGCCGATGATCGCGATCTGGTCCGGTGAAAAGGTTTTGAGCCGTGCGGAGGCTTCGAGCAGTGCGGCGCTCCAGTTAGTGCTCTCGTGTTGCCGGCCGGGGATCACGGCGGTGAGCGGCTCGGTGAGGCGGGCGTCGCTATCGATGTAGTGAAAATTGAGCCTATGTGAATCCGGCATCCAAGCGGAGTTGACCTCGTCATTTTGGCGAGGGGTGATGCGGTGGATCGTGTTTCCACGGGTGTGGATGACGATGTTGCAGCCGGTGCCGCAGTTGACATCGATCGATGGCGTCTCTTTCAGGAACCAGACGCGCATCTGAAAACGGAAGTCGTTGCTGGTCAGCGCGCCGACCGGGCAGATGTCGGCGGTGTTGAGCGAATAGTTAGAATCCAGCAGGCGGCCCGGGTGAACGGTGAGAGTCGTGTGGGTGCCACGCTGGGTGAAGCCAAGAACCGGATCGGAAACCACCTCCTCCATAAAGCGGATGCAGCGGGAACACATAATGCAGCGCTCGTCGTCCAGACGGATGCGCGGGCCGATATCGACGTTCTTCGGCTTTTTCACCTTCATGTCGATGAAGCGGGAGACCCCGCGGCCGAAGCCAACCGACTGCTCCTGCAGGCGGCACTCGCCCGCTTGGTCGCAGATCGGGCAATCGAGAGGGTGGTTGATCAGTAAAAACTCCATCACGCCCTCGCGGCACTTGTCGACCAGCTCGCCGGTGGTGCGGATTCCCATGTTTTCCGCAACCGTATTCGCGCAGGAGATCGCCGGCCTGGGCATCCAGCCGATTTCCTGAAACCCCTGCTCATCGTAAGTCGGCTCTTGGCCGGGAGCGGGGCGGCCCGGCATCCCCATCTGCACTAGGCACATCCGGCAGTTTCCCGGCACCGTCAGCTTCGGATGGTAACAGTAATACGGCACATCCACTTTCACCTGCCGACAGGCCTCGATCATCCGCGTGCCCTTCGGAAACTCATACCACACGCCATCGATCTGGACGTTGACCATGCCCTTTTCGGCTGCAATGTCTCTGGGTGGTTTGCGTTCCGCTGTTGCCGAAGGGGTGTCGCTCATGACTGGAAAAGAAGAGAAAATTGAATGGCTGGGAGCCCTGCGCGGGAATATGTCCGGCTGGAGCCGGGGCGGCAAGTGTGGTTTGTGAAATTTTTCACAAGCTTTTGCCAGAGCCGCCTCGGGCGAGTGGGGGCGGGTGCTGACCTGAGCTGGGAGCAAGGGTCTAACAATCGCTCTTGTGGGCGATCCTTGCGCTGTTAGAGTGCTCCGTCCCACGCCAAAATTTTCATGAGAGTCCCCGTTATAAAAGTGATACTTTTCGCTACACTCTGCGCTTTTTCCCACGCTGAACGGGAACTTCCCGCTGAAGCCATTGTATCGACCGAGCCTATCGCAGCAGACCTATTCCAGACCCGGGTCGAAAAGGATCCCCGTAAATACAGCGGGACCTACGCCGGTGAGGTTGGGGGCGACTCCGGTGGTTTCTTGGAGGTCAAGATTCAAAAGGCCGAAGCAGAAGGATATCCGGCGTTCACTGCGGGCGGGAAATTTGAAGTCAAGCCCGTGGGCTCAGAGGCTGTGGCGGTGAATTTCGAGAACGCGGGTCTGGATCATGAGTCCGGTGAGTGCAAGGTCGATGCGGGAGCGTTCCGGATTTTCTTCGTCCGCCTTGGCGACCAGTCGGGTGTAGTTGTAGGTGATATTTTTCTACTTAAGGAATAACCGTTTCAGCACTCAACTATGGCCACTATCGCAGTTGTAGGGACTTTGGATACGAAGGCAGAGGAGCACGCCTTCATTGTGGAGATCATCCGCAGCAGAGGGCACAAGACGCTTCTGATCGATGTGGGTAGCGGCGGCGAGCCGGGAGTGGTGCCGGACATTACAAGGCGCGAGGTGGCGGCGGCCGCAGGGATCGATCTGGAGCAACTCATCAGCCGGAAGGACCGCGGTGAATGTATCTCCGCAATGTCCAAAGCTGCTCCGGTTTTTCTCGCAAAGCTCCATGCCGAAGGGAAAATCGATGGTGTGATTTCCCTTGGTGGGGGTGGGGGGACCGCTATTTCCACGGCGGCCATGCGAGCCCTCCCGATCGGTTTTCCGAAGCTGATGGTTTCGACTTTGGCGGCAGGAAATACTGCTCCGTATCTAGGTACGACTGACATCACGATGATGCCGAGCATAGCGGATGTGGCGGGCCTCAACCGGCTTTCCAATACCATCTTCACCCGTGCTGCTGGAGCGATCTGCGGAATGGTGGAAGTGGACACCAATACAGGCAGTGAGAAGCCTTTGATCGTCGCCTCAATGTTCGGGAACACCACCGCCTGCGTCAATGAGGCCAAGCGGATTCTGGAGAAAAGCGGCTATGAAGTTTTGATTTTCGCAGCCACCGGGACAGGAGGAAGGTCGATGGAAAGCCTGATAGAAAGCGGCATGGTCGCGGCCGTGCTTGATCTAACAACCACCGAGTGGGCGGATGAGCTGGTCGGCGGTGTTCTTACTGCCGGCCCCACGCGCATGGACGCTGCGGCCAAGGCAAACGTTCCTGTCGTGGTGGCGCCCGGCTGTCTCGACATGGTCAACTTCGGGGAAAAGGCCTCGGTACCGGCCCGGTTCGATGGACGGAACTTTTATATACACAATCCTCAAGTGACTTTGATGCGCACGACTCCGCAGGAGTGTGAAGAGCTGGGGCGAATCATCGCGGAGAAAGCCAACGCTTTTACGGCTCCCTCGGCCATTATGATTCCGAAAAAAGGGATCAGCGTCATCAGCGCGGAAGGACAGCCGTTTCATGATCCGGCCGCTGACGCTTCCCTGTTCCAGTCAATCAGGAATAACGCGCGCGTGGAGGTCGTCGAGCTGGAAGAGGAGATCAACAGCCCGGTCTTCGCCCGGGCCTGTGCGGAGAAGCTTCTGTCGTTTCTGAAGCCGCTCTGATTTAGCGCTCCAAAAAGGTAAGGACTGGAATGGCGGCTCGATACCGAGGAACTTACCGCAGTTGAAGCTTTGATAACTTCTAACTGAGAACCGGATCTTCCAGGCCTGATCGTGCGGCAGACTTCCCCTTGGTGGTCGCCTGCTTGTTTTGCGGGCGATGGGGCGGAAAGATTTGCAAGAATTTTGAGCAGCGGGCACTCTACCCTCACGCATGACAGAAAGTCCTCCTGCCGTCGAAATCCACAATCTGGTGAAGGATTTTAGAACATCCTTCAGGCGTCAGCCGCTGCGCGCCGTCGATGACGTGTCGATCAGAATCATGCCGGGGGAGGTGTATGGATTGATCGGTCCCAATGGCTCGGGGAAATCTACCACGATGAAAGCGTTGCTTGGGCTGGTGTCTCCGACATCCGGGAGTTGCGCAATTTTTGGAAAGGATTCGATGAAGGTGGATTCCCGCAACGAAGTCGGCTTCCTCCCGGAAAATCCGTATTTTTACAAGCACCTCACCGGAGAGGAAACTTTGAAGTTCTATGGCAAGCTCTGCGGGATCAGGGGCAGGCAGTTGCGCGACAAGGTCGTAGAGCTTTTGGAGCTGGTGGGTCTGTCAGACGCAAGCCACCGGCGGATCGGCGGGTATTCCAAGGGCATGCTGCAACGCATTGGGCTCGCCCAAGCGCTGGTCCAGGAGCCTAGGCTGGTGATTCTTGATGAGCCGACGGCGGGGGTTGATCCGGTAGGCTCACGCGAGATCCGTGATCTGATCTTCAAACTCCGCGAGCGGGGGATCACCGTATTTCTGTGTTCCCATCTTTTGGAGCAGGTGCAGGAGGTGTGCGACCACGTGGGGATCATCTTTCGGGGGAAAATGATCAAGGAAGGGAAGCTCGAGGATCTGATCGCGATCGAAGACCAGACCGAACTGATTTTGAAAGACGCCAGCCCGGCTCTGATTGGCGAGCTCGAAGAGCTGGTCAGGCGCGACACGAATGCGGAGCTGGTTCGTAGCGGCAAGCCCCGGACGACTCTCGAGCGGCTGTTCCTCCGCGAAACCCAGAAGCAGGACAATAGCAGATGATTTCCATGAATCCTCTCGGCACCATTCAATCCATTCCCGCACATGCCGGACGTATCGGCGTTATCGCCCTGCATGCGTTTACACAGCTCGTGCGGATGAAGGTTTTCTACTTCCTTGCCTTTTTCGCGGTGATCCTGATCGGCAGCAACTTCTTCAACCTGCCGCAACACGAGGGACCGGAATCCGCTGGGATCAATATCCTGCGCTCGATCAAGAGCTGGTCGCTGGGAGCGATGACCCTTTTTTCAGTAGTCCTTTCAATCGTGGCGACGGCGTTGCTACTGCCTAAGGATGTGGAAGATAGGACTCTTTATACGATTTTAGCAAAACCTGTTCCGAGGCTCGATTACTTGGCGGGAAAGCTCCTCGGAGTGCTGCTGCTGATCTTCGTTTCTCTGGCAATCATGGACATTCTGATGACCGGAATTCTCCACGTTCGGACGAACATGGTCATGGAGGATCAGCTGGCGATCGCGACAGCGCGGGGTTGGCCAGCCAGTGATATCGAGATTCTGAAGGCGGACATTCTTTCCCAAGGGCCCACCGCCTCGCTGCAGGGCGCGGTGTTTTCGGTTTTTCTCCGCTCCACCATCATCGCCTCAATGGCTTTGCTGATATCCACATTTTCCAGCAGTACGCTGTTCACCACGATCATCAGCTTTCTGATCTACTTCATCGGGCATTTCCAAGCCGATGCCCGCGCCGCCTATTTCACACAGGGCGACGGAATGAGTGATGGGTGGCTTGCGAAGGGAATCACACTGCTGATGGCGCTGGTGCTCCCGGATTTCCAGCTCTTCAACGTGATCGATGCTGTCATCGAGGGGCAGGTGATTCCCGTGATGATCCTCGGAAAACTCACGCTGATCGGGCTGTTTTACGCGATCTTCTACATTTTTGCCTCCTGGTTCATTTTTGCCGAGAAGGAGTTCTGAGACCGATGAACCAAGGGAAAAAATATCTCGTGCTTGCAGTGGCGATCTTGGCCACGGGAGGATTGCGGCTGCCCTTCGAGTTGCGGCTTACGGAGGATTTGCGAGAGGCGGATCTGCTGCCGCCGAAGCTTGAGGTGCGGACAGGAGAGCGGATCGGGCAAACATTTTCCGCAGTCTCCTTGGGAGGATTGCGGACCTTGGTGGCCACTTTTCTGAATCTGCGCGCCTTCACGTTTTTTAGCGAGCAGCGCTGGGCCGATGTGGCGAGCACCTTTGACATGATCGTCGATCTCGCCCCAAAAACACGCTACTATTGGGACACAGGTAGCTGGCATCTAGCGTACAACGCGGCTTCTTACTATCTTTACGACAACCAAGAATTGCCGTCGCTGAGACGGAAACTGGCATGGCGTGAGTCGATCCAGAAGGGGCGGGAGTTTCTCGAAAGAGGCATACGCAACAACCCGGGGGATCCGCAGCTACTTGAAAGTCTCGGCTATCTGCTGGCGGACCCAAACAAGATTGCAGCCTTCGATTCGCCGGACCAGTCGTATCTTGAGTCATACCAGGCTTACCAGAGGGCCGTTGAAACGGGAAAAGCCCGGAGCTACGTGAAGCGCGCCGCCCTCTATTCCCTCGCGCGGGTGCCGGGCCGGGAGGCGGACGCTCTGCGGATGATCCGCGAGATCAAGGCGGAGCAGGGGGCGCTTCCTCCGACCATGCAGAGCCTGCTTTTCGTCCTCGAATATCATCAGAATCCGGATCAGCCGGTGATGAAACTGGTGGATTCGATTTTCCCCAGCCGGAAGAGAGCTTATGAAAATCTTGGGAACCAGTGGCTGCGCTCTAGGAATCGTTTCCCGGTTCACGGGATCGCCCAGGCGGTGACGCGGCTGGAGTCCGAGCTAGGTGTCCCGGAGGAGAGTAGCATATTAAAAACCCAGCTGCAATTGCCGATGAATCCGGATGAGGTTTTCAAGCCCGCCAATTAAGGTTCACTCTGACGGCGGCTTACGGAGAGACTTCTTCACCGACAATGCCCGCTTATCGGCGACCGAGCGTTGCTTGGAGCGGCGGGATCGGCGACGCTTCTGACGGCGCAATTTCTCCATCGCCTCGGTCTTCGCGGTCGCCTTGCCGAGTCGGATCGCGTCGATTTGATCGCAGAGCTCGCGACGGGCGAGAAAGCGGTTCATCTCCCGCGAGCGCTCCATCTGGCATTTGATCGCGATCCCCGTCGGTAGGTGCTTGAGGAAAACGCAGTTGGAGGTTTTGTTGATTTTCTGGCCGCCGGCACCGGATCCGCGGACAAATTTCTCCAGCAGCTCCCCCGGCTCGATTCCAATGTCGGCCATGCGCTTCTCGAGCGCAGCCATTTTGTCTGGTGAGGGCAGGTTCATGCTTCGCTAACCGCGCAAAAGGTATCTGGAGGACCAGACGTAATTCCACCCAGAGATCAGGGTGAACGCGACGGCAAGCGTCAGACTGATTGGTAGCAGCCACGCGCCTTCGCCCCATGGCGTGGTGAGCCAGTGAAAAAAGTGGAGCGGAGGACGGACGTTTTCGAGAGTTTCGAGCGTCAGCCATACCAGTCCGGAAATGAGGTAAGTAAGTTGGAAAGTGGTTTTCCATTTTCCGAGCCCGTCGGCGGCAATAATTTGTCCGGCCTCAATGGCGATCTGCCGCAGCCCTGTGACGAGGAACTCGCGGCCGATGATCAGGGCGGTGACCCAGACGGGGCAAAGACCCTTGGCGCTCATCAGCACGAAGGCTGAGCAGACGAGGATTTTGTCCGCCAGCGGGTCGAGAAGTTTTCCGAGAGGTGTCACCAGGTTCAATTTCCGGGCCAGCCAGCCATCCACAAAATCGCTGATCGCTGCGATCACAAACAGCACTAGCGCCACCACGTGCGCCACGGTGTTCTCCCAAGCGACGAAAAGGATAAACCCTGCGGTGAGGAACAAACGGGACAGGGTGATCGCATTCGGCAGGTTCACGTCCGTAATGTGAGAAATTGATGCGGAAAAGGCAACAAGGGGTTGCACTCAATCTCCTAGTCTCATAGATCCGTGGGCCGGAAAAGCCGGCCATTTACTATGAGCAACAGTGACTTTGGATTGATTGGGCTGGCCGTGATGGGTCAGAATCTTGTTTTGAACGTGGAATCGCGGGGCTTTCAGGTTTCCGTTTACAACCGCACCACCTCCGTCACGAACGAGTTCGTCGGCAAGCACCCGGACAAAAAATTCGTGGCCGCACAGTCTCTCGAGGAGTTCGTCCAGTCGCTGGCTTCGCCGCGGAAAATCATGATCATGGTCAAGGCAGGTCTCCCGGTCGATGCAGTCATCGAGTCCCTAATCCCGCTCCTCGACCAGGGTGACATTATCATCGACGGAGGAAACTCCCTCTACACCGATACCGAGCGCCGGGACAAGTGGCTGGGCGATCTCGGCTTCCGTTTCATCGGCGCCGGCGTCTCCGGTGGTGAGGAAGGTGCGCGCAAAGGCCCGTCAATCATGCCCGGCGGCCCCGTTTCAACCTGGGATGTCATGAAACCGATTTTCGAAAGCATCTCCGCCAAGGTGGATGGCGAACCCTGCGTGACCCACATTGGCACCGGCGGCGCAGGCCACTACGTGAAGATGATCCACAACGGCATCGAATACGGCGACATGCAGCTCATCTGCGAGGCCTACAACATTTTCAAAGCAGCCGGCTTCACTCCTGCAGAACTCGCCACAGTCTTCACCGATTGGAACAACGGCGACCTCGAAAGCTACCTGATCCAGATCACCGCAAAGATCTTCGAACAGAATGATCCTGAAACCGGCGGCGCACTGGTCGACGTGATCCTCGACACGGCAGGCCAAAAAGGCACCGGAAAATGGACACTCATCAATGCCGTCGAAAACGCCGTCGTGATCTCCACCATCAACGCTGCCGTCGAAGCCCGCATTCTTTCCTCCATGAAAGACAAGCGTGTGGAGGCCGGCAAGATCCTCGAAGGCCCGAAAGCCGAAATCTCCCAAGAGAAGTCCGAGCTGGTGAAGAAGGTGCACGATGCCCTTTTTGCCTCGAAGATCATCTCCTACGCCCAAGGCCTCGACCTGATCGCGAGCATGGGTCAGGAAAAAGGATGGGATCTGGATCTGGCGAAGATCGCTGCCATCTGGCGTGGCGGTTGCATCATCCGCGCACGTTTCCTCAACGACATCACGGAGGCCTACCGCACCGACAAGAACCTCAGCAATCTCATGCTGGCGCCGTTTTTCACCAAGCTCCTCAACGAGTTCCAGCAAAACTGGCGTGAAGTTGTTTCGATTGCCACCCTGGCGGGCATCCCTGTCCCAGCCTTCAGTGCCTCCCTCGGCTACTACGACAGCTATCGCAGCGCGGTGCTCCCTGCGAACCTCCTCCAGGCCCAGCGCGATTTCTTCGGCGCACACACCTACGAGCGCACCGACAAGGAGCGCGGCGAGATGTTCCACACCGACTGGCCCGAGGTCATCGGCTAGGCACCCACCAAAAGGATCCCAAAAAACGGCCGGGAGTTTTCCCGGCCGTTTTTTTGCTTTCAGCACCTACCTTGCTTGCCGTGGAACAGCATCGCAGACGATTCTCTTGAGCAGATTGCTTGCGCTTTAGGACTATTCGAGTTCCCACGGCTGGCGCGTCGGTAAACAGGTGCTGATGCGGAAGTTTCCACTACTCGTTGGAAACACCCGAGCCGAACCTTGATAACATTACAACCTGCCAACTCATCGTATCGTAAACTCCACTCGTCCCGAGCCGGAATAGACCTTGAGGAACGCGGGAGTGAATCCGATTTGACGCGCTGAGATCTGGTCGTCGTTCACCTTGAGGGATGCGGTTCCATCATTGTTCCACGCGATTGAAATAGTGACGGGCTTTTCCAAGGCGAGGAACTGTCCGGGGACTGGCTGAGTTCCGCTCTCCGTCGCAGATTCCGGAGTGGAATCAACGATCAGAGCAGCTGCCAAGGGCTGATCAGGACTCGCCGCCGTATAATCGATCCCGAAGGCTTGCTGCCTGCTCTTGTCTGTAACCATCACCCGAACCGAAGCAGGCGATCCCTCATCCCAGTGACTCAGTAGATGGCGGCAATCAATCTCCACTTTCCCAGTTCCGGTAGGGAGAGGGAAGTGACGCCGACTGAAGTAGAACGGCCTCGCGTCAAATATCACCGGAACCAGCGGTAGGAGAGGTTCTACCTGCCAGCGCTTCAACTTCGGCAGAATTGGATTGCGAGGATCGTGGATTTCCAGAAACCAAATGAAAGTTTTCACCGCATAAGTGTCATCAGGATACCGCAATACCATTTGTTCAAGGTGATGAGCCACCCTGGAATAGTCGGGAAATCGGAACGCCATTGTCAGAAACCGTCTCCGTTGATTGACGGAGTAGGGCTTTCTTCTGAATCCTTCCTCGAGGACCTCCATGGCCGAGCGGATCCAGTAGCATTCGAAGTAAAAAATATCCGCCAGCCGGAAGCATGCCGCCGCATCCTCAGGATTATCCCTAATTTGCTGCTCCAACTCTTTGATGGTTGCCGCCAAATCCTGATCGAGAGGGAACGGCTTTGGGGTGGCAAGAATCTCTCGCCACTTCTCTGACTTGGGCCATATAAACATCCAGGAATGGTCGTGGAAAGCCGTCCTCATGGTTAGCAGATCGTTCGACGCCTGTATGAGCGCCCATGACTTGGTGACGTCCAACAACCAGTCCCCGGAGGAATCTTGCCTCAACAACAGGGGCATAACGGAGGCTTTCTTGAAATGGGCGGCAGCGTAATCTCCCTCAATCAGGAGCTCGAATGGGCCGCTGAAATCCCTCGCCGCTTCCCGTTGAAATCCAACGCTCTTCGGATACTCGACCCGCATGTAGCGGCTTCCTTCGGTGAGCAGGCCGAGGTCCGGGCTATTGATTCCCAAGGACAAGGACTCCACATACCGGCGAATCACCTCGCGGGGGTCCGAATGCTTGTCGAACTTGTGCCGCGTCTCTTGATCAATGGGCCTGATGAGCGCCAACTTTTTTGCGGGATCTGAGAAGAAGTCGCTCTCCAACACGCCGGCTCCACCGGAAAGGAACCGAGATCCGGAATCCAGTTGACCCTCCGTTGAAAGCACTGAAGCCGGGGCCTGCAAGGCCTCCTGGTCCCCCTCGATGGCGCGTTTCACCATGGAGGTGATCATCCCGCTCACGAAGTCCCCGAAGTATTCACCGGTGAAGTAATGCCGGAGGTTGTCCTGAAAGGAACCCACAAACCCGTCCGGATAAAGCCCTTCCAGCCCGTATCCCACCTCAATTTTCAACATCCCCGACTCCTTCACGAACAGGAAGAGCACCCCTTTTCCCTCGTTGTGTGCCCCAATTCCCCATTCGGAAAACAGTTCCGCAGCATAGGTTGAGACGTCCGTATTCTGCGGCAGCGAATCCAGAATAACCATCGTGAAGTCAACGGTGGTCAGTGCCCGTGCCCGCTTGAGATTCCCGACAGCCACGCCATCGATCTCTGTGATGCCGGAGCTGTTCAGATAGAAGGGATTTTCCACCGGACGCTCAGGGAACTGGAAGGAAGCCGCGCTTCTAGTCTCCCGCTGGCATCCCCAAAGGGCACCGATCAGGATCATCAAGGCGATCCACGGCCTGGCCATCGAGTGGAATAACGGGTTCATTCCTGTAAATCGAATTCAACCACTGGAGCGGTAGCCGCCGCTGGTGCGCTTTTGTAGTATTCAGGCTGATGATCGAAGCCGAACAAGCTCCCGGGGAACTGGTCGATCGCTGAATGATACCGGGCGACGGCCTCATTATAACGGACCCTGGCCACCGCCAGCCGGTTCTCAGTTCCTTCCATCTGATACTGGAGATTTATGAAATGCTCGCTTGAGGCGATGGAGGGATATTGCTGTGACATGGAGACAATGCTGATGATGGTCCCTTCAAGTTCAGTTGCGATATCCTGCTTCTGACCAGCTGGGCCTGCCGCCCACGCAGCTTTGAGGCGTGAGGCCTTCTCCAGAATTTTGTCCTCCTGAGCGCTGAACCCCTTCACGGTGTTGACCAAGTTTGGTATTAGATCGAAACGCCGTTGTTGCATCGCTTCCACATCACCCCGACGCGCCTCAACTTCATGTTTTGCGGCGGCACTTTGGTTATATGCTCTGATCCCAAATAACGAACCGGTGCCAAGAAGAAGAACGATCCCGCTCACGGCGAGGATGGGCAGCAAATATTGCTTTTTCCGGGGAGCATCGGTCGCAGCCGTAGTAGATAGATCATTCATGGATTCCATGGGCTTATGCCCAGTTTCCTATCTATCCACAACAATTTAATTGTCGCCGCCGACTCTCTACAACGAAGATGAAAGCAGTAGGAATCCAAGGCTAGGGAGCCGATCCGGTCAGTTCATTGTGTCCTACAAACGGGAACACCTACTCGCCCTGGTTTTCCGCGCTCTGCTCTTCGAGGACCCCTTGGGAAACGAGGAAGTGGTCGGCTGCGGCGATGGTCACCTCGAAGTTCGAGTGGCTCACATTGAAATTGAAGAAGCTGTGGTCCGCCCCGTTGAGATCGACGAGCTGGCATTGGTTCCTGCGCCACTTCGTGCGGCGGCAGAAGCTGGTGATCTCGTCGTGGGGAGTGACCCGGTCGGATTTTCCGTGGATGAACAGCATCGGCGGGAGCTTGCCTCTGAGGAGGTTGCTGGGGCTTAGCGCCTTGGCTAATTTCGGGTTGGGGAACCGCTCGCTGTGCTGGCCCTTGGGGGTTGTGTTCACCAGCGCGCTGAACAGCACCAGCGCCTTCGGCCGGAAGGGAGGAGTGTAGTTTTTTTCCTTCTGCATCGTCAGAAGCAGCGCCAGATATGCTCCGCCAGCCGCTCCCGCCAACACCGCTTTCTCAAGGTCAATCCCGAGAATCTCCGCGTTCTGGTGGATCCAAAGGAGCGCGTCCTGCGAGTCCTCGATCGCCTCCATCGGTCCGGTCTGGGTTTTGGAGCTTGTGCGGTATTCAAACGTGATCGCCACGCAGTTGCGGCTGGCGAGGTGGTGGCAGTGGGGGACGAACTGAGTGGCCATTGAGGTATCCCAAAATCCACCGTGAAAAAACGCGACGACCGCGCGGCTGGTCCCCTGCGTCTTTTTCGGGAAAAACACGTGGGCAAGAAGATCAACCCCGTCGCGGGTCTTGTACACATAACTCGCGGCCGTTTTCAGCAGCTCCTTGTCACGCGACTCTCCGATGGGGGCAACCTTCTGCAAAATGTGGCTCATAACAAAACCGTCGCTCCGAAGCTACCGACCCGAAACGCGTGGATTTGTTTGTTGTGATTCAATGCCACTTGTCCAATCGTTTCGGTCATGAAAGTGTTAATTTTCGCCATTCTACTGGTTTTTCCTATCCTCTGCCCCGCACAGGAGGACCTGCGTCAGGATCTGGAGCGGACCTATTCGGTGTGGCGGGATTCATTGATCCGAAAGGACGCTGCAGGCTGGCAGCGAGTGACGGCGGATCACCGGCGCGCAGAAGTTCGCAACCGGATTATATCCGAGAAGCGGGCCTTTCCTGCTGCGGTTTTCGATCTACCGGCTCCACCGCCTCCGCTCACCGGCTTGAAGTTCCTGAGCGTGAAACAGAACGGACCCACCGCGAAAGCCGCGTATTTCGGAAAAGTCGATTTCGGCGTCGGCGGGGATCCAACGGACAACCTCTTGGTTCTTTCCTTCGTGAGGGGCGGGGGCGGCTGGCTCTATGATCGCGCGGATTTCGTCAATCTCACCGCGCTTCCCGAGGTCCGCGCCGAGATCTCGGGAGGCGACCTCAGCTATCTTGAGGGCGTTCCGGAGGCCCAGCCATCTGGAGTAGTTCCGCCGATGCCGATTGCCGCCAATCCCGCCACCACGATCGCCAAAGTTTACGTGTTCTGCCCTGGCCGCGAGGTGCAGGTGCAGATCAACAAGATCAGCCGCCACCGCTTTGCCAACGCGCAGGAAGCGGAGATCGTGGTAGGTGGTGCCAGACTTGGCTCGAACGAAGTGCAATACTCGATTAAGCCTCTTGAAGGCGGTACCGGTGAGGAGGCCCTGACGATCCGGGTTTATCTGATGTCGGAGGTGGCAGGGCAGAAACCAATCAAGGCTTTCGAGTATCAGGTGCTAGAGAAAGAGCCGTTCACGCCCTATGCCACCAGCGCTTTTGTCCTTGATGCCGCCACTGCAGCGAAGCTCTCACCGCGTTAAAAAAAGAGGCGGTGCCAGCCGTTCAGCCAGCATCGCCTTGAGATCGAGACGTTGCCTCAACAATCGTCGCAATCGCCGCCGCCACCAATAATCTTAGCGAGGATATAGCCGACGCCGAAGCCAATCGCCACGCTACGGAACGGATCGGTGCGGATTTTCGACTCAAAAGTTTCCTGGGCGCAACAGACGACCTCGTTGAAACTGTCTTTCAGTCCGCTGCTGCCACTCGTGGTTTTCCATTTTGAAGTGGAGCTTTGGGCGGAGGTGGATGTTTGGGCGGATTTCGGAAAGGCACTGTTCGCCTCGGCGAGGTTGTGCATATCGTGTGGAAATGATGGTGTGTTTGACATGATGTAGGAGGTTTGAATAAGCGCTCCGTCCAGTGAGGATGGAGCCCTTCAAGATAGGCCATACCTTGGCCTCGTCAAACAGCTTCACCTTGTGCGCATCTGGTTCTTCAGGACGATGCGGTGGCGAGCCTTACCTGCCCGCAGGTGGTCCAGCGCGGCGTTCACGTCGTTCATGGCGAAAGTTTCCGTAACCGGGGCGATGTCATGGCGGGCGCAGAAATCCAGCATCGCCGCGACTGTGGCGGGCGAGCCCAGCGGTGAGCCGGAGATGGATTTCCTCCCGCCAATCAGAGAAAATGCCGCCACCGGCACGGGCTCCAAGACCGCGCCGACGAAATGCAGCCGCCCGTCGGGAGCCAGCGCCGCGATGAAGGCGTCCCAGTCCAAGGGCACGTTGGCTGTCACCAGGATGAAATCGAACCGTCCGGCCAGCTTCTCAAGCGCGTCCGAGTCGTGTGTGGCGACGACGTGATGCGCTCCGAGCTTTTTAGCCTCCTCTTCCTTCGATTTGCTGGAGGTAAAAGCCGTCACCTCGCAGCCCCATTTGTTGAGAAACTGCAGCGCCAGATGCCCCAGCCCGCCGATTCCGATCACACCAACGCGATCCGTCGGCTTCACCCCGAAGTCCACGATCGGTCCGAAAACGGTGATCCCACCGCAGAACAGCGGCCCAGCGCTCGCCGGATCGAGAGCTTGCGGCAGCTTGAGAGCCCATTCCCAGTCCGCCCGCACTCGGTCTGCGAATCCTCCGTGGCGCCCGACGATCATCTGCTCCGAATCCTCACACAACTGATGCCGCCCAGAGAGGCAAGGCCGGCAGGAAAGGCAGCTCCCCGAGAACCAGCCGAGCCCAACCCGATCACCCACCGCCAGTCCTTTGACCTGCTCGCCCGCTTTCTCGATCACTCCGACCATCTCATGCCCCGGCACCAGCGGGTAGGAACTGTTGCCCCACTCATTGTCGATCATTGAAAGATCCGAGTGACAGATCCCGCAGGACTCCACCTTCACCTGCACCTGCTCCGGCCGCAAAGGCCCGGGATCGAAGGAAAAAGGTTCGAGTGCACTGCCTGCCTCTTTCGCAGCCCATCCGTGGAATTCTTGATTCATAGGCTGCTAAGATGACGAGAAACACGGCGGGTGCAAACCCTCACCCGCTAGCTCCTGTCGCGTCCACCCGATGAAAAGGAGACGTTTCATATCATCCTGACGTGGCGGGCCCTTCATTTCGCTTGTGCAAGGGAGAGCGGCAGTCTCATTTGAGCCGCATTCACGATGTCCCTGCGCAAGTCTCTCATGATATCTTCTGTCTTCTGGATCCTTGCGATTTCGGGAGCGCACGTGGCGATGAACTTGCCTAAGCCCTCCACGTGGTTTTTAAAGGAATCGGAGCGGAAACTGCGGATTGGTTTTCTGCCGGTCACTTGTCACCTCACTTGCCCTGTGACGGACTTTATCAATCGCGAGGCGGAGGGAGACGGGCTGTTCGACCCGTTGAAATTCAGCGGGTGGCCGGAATTGAAGGAGGCATTCCTAAGTGGCCACACCCGCGCGACCTTCATCCTTGCGCCGATGGCCATTGCCTTGCGCGAGCAGGGGGTGCCAATCAAGATCGTTTACCTTGGCCATCGGGACGGGACGGCGTTGATGGTGCAAAAGGATTCGGACATCCGCTCGATCGGGGATTTGCGGGGCAAAACGGTGGCGGTGCCGAACCGTTACTCGAACCAGCGCTTATTGATTTTCCGAGCACTTAAGGCTGCCGGGATGAGCATCAGTGATATCAATCTGATCGAGATGCCGCCGCCGGACATGCCTGCCGCCCTCTACTCAAGAGCCGTGGACGCGGTCACCAGCGGGGAGCCGTTCATGGGCCAGTGTGAGTTGGATGGCTACGGCCGGGTGCTTTATCTAACAAAGGACATCTGGCCGGATTTCATTTCATGCGTTCTTGCCGTGCACGAGGACGAAATCCGCGACAACCCCGAGCGGATCCAGCGCCTCGTCAGCGGTATTGCGGATAGCGGGATGTGGCTGGAGGAGAAAATGGATAATCGCATGGCGGCCGCGCAGTTCGTTTCCAAGCGTTACTACAACCAGAATCCGCGCCTTCTGGAGTTCGTGCTCAGCAAACCACCCGACCGGGTCACCTACGGCAACCTCGCGCTGCAGCGGGACAACTTCCGTGAAATCGAAATCCTCGGCAAAGAATCCGGCATCCTCGAAGGCACCGTCTCATTTGACGACTACGTGGACACCCGCTTTGGCGATGCGGTGGAAGCCCGCAAAAAGCCCTATCCCTACGCGGCGAAGCAGGCGCTTAAAGATCTCAACGCGGAATGAAAAACCTCCACCTGCCAATTATCGTTGCCGTGCTGTTCCTCATCGGCTGGCACGCACTCGTCCGCCTCACCGGCAGCGACATTTTTCCAACGCCTTGGGAAGTGATTCTGGGGTTTGTTGAGCTGATTGAAAAAGGCGTTCTGCTAAAATATATCGTGGCCTCGCTCTTCCGGGTTACATGGGGTTTTCTATTAGCTATTCTGATCGGCGTGCCGTTCGGATTGTTCCTCGGCTGGTACAAACCCGCCGCGACCGCTTTCAACCCGATGATTCAAATCTTCCGTCCGATCTCGCCGATCGCATGGATTCCGGTGGCCATCCTATGGTTCGGTGTGACCGACGTGGCCCCCGTTTTCCTGATCTTTCTGGCCAGCGTTTTTCCGATTACCGTTTCATCCATGGCGGCGGTGCAGAACATGCAGCCGGTCTATGTCCGGGCCGCGCGAAATTTCGGGCTGAACAACATGCAGCTCTTCCGTAAAGTCATCTTTCCCGCCTGCCTGCCACAAATTCTAACCGGCCTCCGCATTGCGTTGGGGATCGCCTGGCTCGTGGTCGTCGCCGCTGAGATGATCGCGGTGAACTCCGGCCTCGGCTATCTGATCATCGACGCCCGCAACGCAGGTAAACGCTACGACCTCGTTGTGGCCGGCATGGTGATGATCGGTCTCATCGGCCTCGCGCTTGACGCCGCCGTCCGTCGTCTTGAAAAATTCGACGAGGTGCGGTGGGGATACGCGAACAAAGATTAGCTGTGAGTGCCTCCGTGACAAATTCCGACTCCGCCATCCAGGTGAGAAAACTGTGGAAGACCTTCCCCGGTAAGACCAAGGACAAGCCTATCCACGTTCTGGAAGAGGTGAACCTTGATGTGAGGCGCGGCGAATTTGTCTGCATCGTCGGGCCGTCCGGATGCGGAAAATCCACGCTCCTGAACATCATCGGGGGGTTTTTGCAGCAAACATCCGGCGAGGTGCTGGTAGAAGGTGTTCCCGTCACCGGACCGGATCCCAAGCGCATTTTTGTCTTCCAAGAAAACGGGGTTTTTCCGTGGCTCAACGTGGAGGAGAACGTGGGTTTCGGCTTGCTAGGAAGGCCGGACGGTGAACGGCGGGAAATTGTCAGCCATTACATCGAAATGGTCGGCTTGGCCGGTTTCGACAAATCCTATCCGCGTGAACTTTCCGGCGGGATGCGTCAGCGCGTCGAGATCGCCCGGGCTCTCGCCTCCGCGCCTGACATCATTTATATGGACGAGCCGTTCGGCGCTTTGGATTTCATCACACGACTCAAAATGCGCGCGGACCTCGTCAGAATCTGGCGGGAGGAAAAGAAGACGATTCTTTTCGTCACCCACGACATCGAGGAAGCCGTGCAACTGGCTGACACCGTGCTGGTGATGAGCAAACGCCCCGCAACCGTGAGCCTGCGGGAGAGCATCGATCTGCCGCGCCCGCGGGATCTCGACTCGCCGGGCTATCTGGAGGCTCGGGATCGCATTTTCAAGGACATGGGGATGAGCCTGAAAGTCGGGGAGTAGCGACTAGCCGAATGGCCCTGTAGGACCATGATGACCACAAGCACCCCCAGATCCTATAGATGTCGCTCAGCAGGGGATCGTGTGAGCGGCTCGCGGCGAGGCAGAATGCATCAAGTCGTCCGGACTTTCCACGGGGGATGTCCGGTGTTACACATGCTCATGCAGGCGAGGGTGTCGTTCTTAAGTATGGCTTTGGCATCCGCCGTATCAGCAGGGCCGATGCTTGATTTTTCTTACGGAGTTCTGGAGGAACGGCGCGGAAACGAGGAGAAGGCCGCTGAATTTTATGAACGCGCCTACCGGGCGGACCCGACGTCCATGCATCTGCTGGGAATGTTGGCGGAGCGCCTTGCGGAAACGGATGATCTAACAGGCGCCATCGGGTTGTGGGAGGAGGCTCTGCGAGGCTCACCGGAGGACGCGCGCGCGTGGATCGCCTTCGGAGATTTTTTAGGAAGTGCGGGAAGGGGCGACGCAACTGCATCGCGGAAACGTGAGCAGGCGTATCGGAAGGCTCTGAAGCTGAAGCCAGGGGAATACGTGCCGATCCAGAGGCTTGTTTCCCTGGCACGTGAGCAGGGGGAGGACGATCGCGCGCGGGAGCTCATTGAGACTTTGACTCCGCAGTCCGAGACTGCCGTCCTCTATTATGTTTCAACCACCCGCAGCCTCTACGACAGCCGCGACGAGAAGGCGGCGCGACGTATTGATGAACGCCTTGCGCAGGCCATGCGGGAGCAGCCGGACTCCGCGCGCTTGGCGCGCGCGGCAAGTGAGCATTATCGGCTGACAGGGAGACTGGACCGGGCGATCGCGGCACTTCAAGAGCACGTGGAAGCCAGACCGGAATCACTGGATCTCAAAATACGGCTCGGGATTCTCTGGTTTTCCAAGGAAGAGGACGAAGAAGGCCTGCGGGTGCTTCGGGAGGTTTTGGACGTTCACCCCCGGAAGTCGCTCGCTCATGAGTCGCTGGCGAAGTATTACAGAAAAGCGGGCCAGGCAAAGGAAGCGATGGCTCACAGCGCCGAACTTCTCAAAATTCAGGGCGGCGGCTCCGGCGAGTTCCTTGAGTTGGCGGATGAACTGATGGCATCGGATGAATTCCGCGCAGCCCGACTTCTATTGGAAAAGGCAGTGTTCGAGCACGAGGACGACGTGGAGCTGCGGAAGAAACTGGCGATTGCCACAGCGCGTGATCCCGAGACGCGGGAGCGCGCCCGCCACTTGTTCAACGAGGTTGAGGAAATGGCTGGCAGCGAAGCTACGACGGATTCTGTTTTTCTGCTGGAGTCTGCGAAGGAACATCTCTCCAGGGGCGAAACCGATCTGGCGGAGGTACGGCTGCGCAAAGCGATCCGCAATTTTCCACCAGATGCCCGCGCACAAACCGCTGCCGCTATGCGCGCACTCGCGGGAATTTGGATTAGCAGCGGGAAAAACGAGGATGCTGCCCGTCTCTTGATACAACGCGCCGACGCGATGGAGGAATGATGCGGCACCTATCCAACAAATACCTTGGCACGTGATGTCCCATGACTATTCTCGCCATTGACGGGCAGTAACTGTTTCCAGCGCTACCACCCTTGATCCAGCTATAATAAATTCCGATTATGTTCTCCAGAATCTCCAATCTCGTCCGCGGCTTTTTCGGACTCTTCGTAAGCGATCTTGAGAAAAAGAATCCCGAAGCCCTGCTGGAATTGGAGAAGGAAAACCTTCGCACTCAGATAGCTAAGTATAATCAAGGCCTTGCCGCCCACGCCGGTCTTTGCGAGAAACTGATCGGGCAGACCAAGCGTCTAGAAAAAGAATGCGAGGAACTCCGCGCCAAAACCGCCGCCAATCTTCGAGCTAACAATCAGACTCTTGCGGGCCAGCTTGCTATGCGTTATCAGTCCGCCAAGCGGGAGCTAGATGAGAATAAGCAGCAACTCGCCGCCGCCGAGAAGACCTATAACGAACTCGTCAGGGCCCGCGAAGTTTCGATCAACGAAGCGAAACGGAAGATCGAAGACCTCTCGCGCGGACTTAAAGAAGTCCAGATCGCCCAAGCCACAGCGGAGCTCAACGAGATGGCCGCAGGCCTCGTCACTCAGCTCGGCAGCGGAGGCGAGACCCTCAACCGCCTGAGCGAGATCGTCGAGGAACAGCGCACCTCCGCCGCCGGACGCGCCCGCGTTGCACGTGATTCAATGAACGTATCGAGCATCGAAGCGATGCAGTCGGAGCAGTCGGCTCTCGAAGAGATGGCACTCGCCGACTTTGCCGCCGCCGAAGGTCTGGATATTCCAGGCGCTGCTGCCAAACCTTCCAACGAGACCCCGGTCCGCAAGACCATGGGTGCGGAAGAAGCCTCTCAGTAAGGCCGCTGGCTTCAACCACGAGCGAGCACAGCCACCCATTCAGCTTGAGCACCTCATCGAATGCCGTCATTTCCTGGACCCGTGAACTCGCCACACTTTATGAAAGCGATGCCTCCAGCCAGTTCATTCTCCACGGCAACGTCCACGATTTCTTCCCCATTTCCGGAAAACGTGATGTCCCGGATCGCCTCGGCTCTCTAACAGAATTTCTCGACAGCAGCCTGCTCGCGCCATTTGACGTCGTCATCAGCTACGATATTGGCGCCGGTTTGCGGGTGGAGCGCGGCCGGGAAATTTTCCAACAATGGCCGACTGCCAGGGATCGCGCGCTTCCTCGCGATCCCGACGAATCTATCTCGTTCCTCAGCCACTACTTTCGCTTTTGCTCGAATCTCCACAGCGGGGGAGGACGTCACATCGGCGTTGCCTTCCTCTTGCGCGAGGCCCAGCTCGTAGCTCCTGCGGGAACGGGCGGCACAGCCACCGCCCTTCAGATCCGGGATTGGGCCGCCGACCCGCGACTCAACGCCCATGGCCTCGCCACCTTTCTCATCACGGAAAATCTTAGCGATCTTCATCCGATGCTGGTGCAGAACCCTCGGGCCGAGCGCATCCAGGTGCCGCTGCCCGGCGGGGAGACGATTCGCCAAACCCTCCGGCTTCTAGCAGATGAAACTCCCGTCGCCTTGCAAAAGCTGCTTGAGGATGAGGAGAACGCGGCAGCTCTGCTATCCGGCACCACTCTCTCTGCACTGCGGCGAATCGCCCGCCGCAGTGAGCACCAGAAATTGCCTATTGAGGCACGGGAGCTTGGCGAACTCAAGAAAGCCATGGTAGAGCGCGAGTGCCAAGGCTTGATCCAGTTCATCCCACCTAAGCGCACGCTCCACGATCTTCACGGCATGGAGGCGGTGAAACAATGGGTGCGGCAGGATCTGGACTTGTGGAGGCGCGGCGCTCTCGAAGCCATGCCGATGGGCTACCTCGTCTGTGGTCCGGTCGGCACGGGGAAAACGTTTTTCGCCAATTGCCTCGCCGGAGAAGCAGGCGTTCCCGTCGTCAAGCTCGCCAATTTCCGCGACCGCTGGGTCGGCAGCACGGAGGCGAACCTCGAACGGATTTTCCGTCTCCTTCAAGGGCTGGGCCGCTGCGTCGTTTTCATCGATGAGGCGGATCAAATCCTCGGCCGTCGCGACAGTGGTGCGACCGACGGGGGACTCTCCGGTCGCGTTTATGCAATGATCGCGAAGGAGATGAGCGAGCCCAGCAACCGCGGGAAAATTCTCTGGCTCCTCGCTTCGAGTAGGCCCGACCTGATCGAGGTCGATCTCAAGCGCCCCGGCCGGATCGACGTGAAAATTCCTCTACTTCCAGCGGCCGATCCGGTTGAAGGCTACGGTCTCATCCGCGCCCTCTGCCGCCAGCGGGAGATCCAGCTTCCCGAGCAACTTCCCGAGGGCTTTATCCCGCCAATTCCGAAACTTCTCACCCCCGGAGCTGCGGAAGCTATCGCCGTCAAGATCACCAGAGAAGTGCTCTCCCACGAAATTTCTCCCCTCGGCGCGCTCGAAAGCTGCCTCGCAGATTACCAGCCGCCCGTCAGCGACGAGATCATGCGCTTCCAGATCGACCTCGCCGTCCGCGAAGCCACGGAGCTGAGGTTTGTGCCTGAGGTTTTTCGATAGTGGCAGCGGATTGCATCCGCCCTGCCTCACTTTTCATTGCTGGTCGGTTTGAATAGCACGCAAGTGCTGCCTATTCTGAGGGCCGCCACAGTGTCACGAGCCGTGATTTCCTGATTTTCCTGTCTTTGGTCGCCAGCGGAAGGTTGAGCACCCGCGAGGTTGCGACGATGAGGCGATCAGCGGGATCACGATGGAAAGTTGGAGGCAGTCGATTCATTTCCGCAGCAATGTTCTAGGAAATCGGCTGGAGTCGAACGGTTGCTGGCGATGCTGCGACTTGTAGCCAGTCGTCCAAAGACACTCTGAATTCTACCCTGCCCAATTCCACAAGAATGGCGACCTCCCATAGGCTGATATCACACAAGACGGGCCTGTCTTCCGCCGGTAGGGAATCGAGCGCATCGCGTTCCATCGCAGGTAGCTGCGGATCGCCCTGCATCCACCAGATCCAGATGTGGGTATCAAGGATCGGCGCTTTCATTCTCTCATCGCCTCAATGTCGCTCTCTTGAATCGCAGGCTCGAAAGGATCGCCAATATATCCTCCCATTCCACGAAGAGCCAGCCAAGGCTTCGCCTGCCGTTCTGCAACGACTCTGGCAACCGGCTTCCCTCGCTTCGAAATTACGATCTCCTCTCCGGTGGCTTGCACCATGTCGAGCAGTTGGAGGCACTTTGCTTTGAACTCGGTTGCACTCACGGTTCTCATATGACCAGTCTAGATGACCATTCGTCCCATTCAAGTAGAGAAATTTTCGGGCAATCAGTCCTTCTGCCGCACCTCCGGTTCGAT
>JBGTDO010000059.1:0-41251 GCA_041748235.1 Akkermansiaceae bacterium
CGAATGCAGTGCAAACGGCCGGAAATTTCAATTTGAAGATACGGAATGCGGATATTCCTCTTCAAACACTCTTGGTTAACCCGAGATTAGCGTTCATTTGCGTTCATTCGCGGTTTCTTTGTCCCTAGCTTGATCGCCCTGATCCTCTTGGGCGTGGATGTGGCTTTTCCCCGCGAGGGATCTTTCGGTCAATCCCGAGAACGGGATCAGGAGACGCCACCATCTACATGACAAAGTGTATAACGAGGCGATAAAGCGAGCGGCTGAGGCGGCGGGGATCAGAAAGCGGGTGACGAGCCACGCGCTGCGGCATTGATTCGGCACCGCCCCACGGAGCCTCACCCCTTCGGGCCCCTTCAGGGCACGTCGCGTCCGCTCCTGTCCAAAACGCCTACAGGCCTTCGGCGTTTTTCGTTCGCGACGCATCTGCTGGAGAACGGAACGGACCTGCGGAGGATCCAGGATCTGTTGGGGCACGAGGACATTACTACGACAGAGATCTACCTCCATGTGGCGATGGGCGCGCATGGCCTTGGCGTGTGCAGCCCGCTGGACGCGCTCGCGGCGTAAAGAGGATTCGGGTGCCTGCTGGAAGGGCCACAATAACCCAAAGGGGGAGGTTCGGACGAACCCTTCACCAGTTGGACATTTGCAGGCACGCCGCAGCCCTTGGTGGCGGAGCGGCCACCTTTCTGGAATTTCTTGATCGTATGATGCGACGCATAAGAATCGATGACTAAAAACGAGCGATCGGAGCAAGATAGGTCAAGGCAGGATCTATAAACCTGAAGCGGAAAATGAAATAGTCGCCGGATTCGCACAAGTGGAGTCAATACAAGGACACGGAAGCCCCAGCGCCTCTAGTTTACGCTAACCCTGCGAGTGAGCCGATTAACAGCCTCCCAGCCATTACGGAGCGATGGACTGTTGCCAAGCGCTGGGAGCTTCCTACTGACGCAGCTATTGCGTCGTCTGGCTGAGTGCCTTTGCGATTGTCTCCCGTGCCCTGAACTGCGTGCCGCTGGATCCAGAGGCCGATCATCGCCCTTGCTGATTCTCCGGACCGTTTACGACTGGCACAGGGCCTTTTCCTGAAGAGACTTCAGGGCTGACTCTGTGATAGGCGTTGGATCGGGGTAATCGAAGATGTGGCCTTCGAAGTTCCGGAGGGTGACCTTTCCGGGGGCGCTTTCGACGACGTAGTTGGGATTGAGGGGGATTTTTCCGCCGCCGCCGGGGCCGTCGATGACGAACTGGGGGATGGCGTAGCCGGTGGTGTGGCCGCGGAGGTTCTCGATGATGTTGACGCCTTCGGCGACGGAGGTGCGGAGGTGGGAGGAGCCGGTGATCAGATCACATTGATAGAGATAATAGGGACGCACGCGGCACATCAGGAGCTTGTGGACCAGGGCTTTCTGGATCTCGGGCGTGTCGTTGACGCCGCGCAGCAGAACGCTCTGGTTTCCCAGTGGGATTCCAGCGTTGGCAAGGCGGGCTAGGCCGTCGCGGACTTCCGTGGTGAGTTCGCGGGGATGATTGGTATGGATAGAAATGAAGAGCGGATGGTGCTTTTGCAGCATCTCGCAGAGCGCAGGGGTAATCCGCTGCGGGAGGAAAATCGGGATGCGGGAGCCGATCCGTAGAAACTGGATGTGCGGAATGGCGCGGAGGCGGGTGAGGATTATGTCGAGCTTGGCATCAGAAAAAAGCAACGGGTCGCCGCCGGAGAGCAATACGTCGCGCACTTCTGTGTGTTTTTCCAGATATTGAAAAGCAGCTTCCCACTGGGTCTCAAGCTGTTGCTCCCCCACCCCGGAGACGACGCGGGAGCGGGTGCAATAGCGGCAATAGGAGGCACAGCGGTCGGTGACGAGGAACAGGACGCGGTCCGGGTAGCGGTGCACGAGGCCGGGAACCGGCATGTGAGAGTCCTCGCCGCAGGGGTCTGCCATTTCCTCGGGTGCGTTCCAGCCCTCCTCGATGCGTGGGATGACTTGGCGGCGGATGGGGCAGTTGGGATCCTTCTGATCGATCAGGTTGAAGAAATGGGGCGTGATGGCCATGGCCAGCTTGCTGCCGGCGAGCAGCACTCCCGCGCGCTCTTCATCGGTGAGGCTAATGCGTGCTTCCAGATCCGCGAGGGAGTCGACGCGGTTGCGGAGCTGCCACTTGTGATCGTCCCAGTGGGCCATATCGGATTCGGGCCAGTAACCGGGGGCGTGGGAGCGAAAGGAAGGATCGAGGTCGGCTGAGATACTCATTCTAGGGAGGTTGGAAACGGGTCGAGCAGATTGCCCGGGGGGTCAAGGGAAGATTGCCGCGCCCGGCTTTTGCCGGTTCGGAGAAAATCGGCTCATTTGGAGAGGCGGGTGACGAATTCGATCAGGCGTCCGGTCGAGGCGGCGAGGGTCGGGCCGAAGGGCGGCTTGTCGTCTTTTTCATTTGGCAGCAGTGTTGGCCGTGTGGCGATGCGGAGCGCTGGGAGGTTCATTTCAAACAGCGTGCTGGAGAGGTCGAAGTCATCGCCAAGGCAGACGACTTCGGCCCCGAGGATCTTACCGAGCCCGTCGAACTCATGTGCCGGAAGGGCTTCGTTGTCGCGGGAGGAGAGGATCAGAGTCTCGGCGGCACCCATGGCCTCGATGCAGAGAATGGCCTTGGGAGCCGGCCCTTTCTGGATGAGCCGGGTAGCGAAAAGGGCGGTCTCGAGCAGCGGGGACTCGCGGTCGTTGGCGTGGGGCAGGAAGAGGAAGTGGATGGGACGGCCGGGGCGGGTGTCGGCGAGGGCCTGGGCCGTGGCAAGAGTGGCGACGACGCCGGTGGCGTTTTTCTCCGCACCTCGCGAGCCCGTGGGAGAATCATAGGAGGTGATCAACCAAACGGGCGCGGCGGAAGATTTCAGCGAGGGCAGCGTGACCTGCAGGATAGGAAAACCGGCAGGACCTGCCATCGCTTTCACCTGATAGCCGATGTTTGATGGTCCAAGGAGCCCTTGGATCATCGATGCGATAGCGGACAGCTGTGTCGGGCTGGAGGTGTTTCGCTCCCCGATCACCTCAACGATTTTTCTCAGATCATCCTCCAAGGAGGGAGTCGAAACTGCTTGGGAAAACCGTCGGGCGTCCAAGACCACAGCCTCCTCTTCTTTCTCAAAATAGCGGACGAGCGCAAACAGGCCGGAGAGAATGAACCAGAGCGGCAGGAGAACGAGAAGGATGGGAACGAGCCGGAATCTTTTCCGCTGTGTCATCGTCATTCAGAGTTCGCGTGGGTCCTCTCCGGGCAGATCGGAATTATCCTCGTTCTCCGAGTAAACTTCGATTCCCTTTCTCCAGCGATGAGAGATCCAAGGCCGGACGAAGCCATAGAGGAGGTATGAGCTGAAAAGGACTACCGGCATGACGTAACGGAACTGCACGGTCGCAAAAACCAGCAGCACCGCGCCGAGAATTGCGGTGAGGGAGCCGCGGGTTTTCCAATCCACCGTTTTGAAAGAAGGATAGCGGACGTCGCTGATCATCAGCCAAGACAGGCCGAGCATAACTCCTGCCAGGACGAACTTCCAAAACCCGACCTCGTGATCGTTTTTGTATAGATCGATGATCAAAAAGGTCAGTGAAGCGATGAAACCGGCTGCCATTGGGATAGGGATGCCGCGAAAATCACTGCTGGATCCGGGCTTCTTCGGCAGGGAAGCAAGGCAGTTAAAGCGGGCCAGGCGCATCGCACCGCAGACGAGATAGACCAGAGCGATGGCCCAGCCGACGTTTCCCAGTGGAAAAAGGACCGCACGCGAAAGCAACATGGCCGGGGCCATGCCGAAGGAAATGATGTCTGCGAGTGAGTCAAACTCCTGACCGAAGGGAGAATCCTGCCCGCCAAGCCTAGCGAGACGGCCGTCGAGCAGATCGAAAAGGCAAGAGCCGAAAATCAGGAGAATCGCGTATTCGTAGTAGCGGCGGGAGATTTCATAATACTCCTTTGCCGTCAGAATGGCCTCTCCAGACGCGCGCTGCACCTCGATCTGGCCTTTTAAAATCATTAGCACGGCAAAGAACCCGCAGGCGAGATTGCAGGCGGTCATTAGATTCGGGAGGAAGAAGATCTTCGGCTCGTCCGGGTCGCGGGTTCGGGGCATGGGGCGAACTATGGCCGTGTTTGCTCCGCAGCTCAACATTTAACCCTCGAGTCCGATTCGACTGGAAGACAGTTAGACAGCGGCTGGCTGGTGTGGCAGCTTCGGGCGGACCATTTCTTCAGAAATCATGGCAGTGGAATTCAGGGATTATTATCAGGTGTTGGGCATCGGCCGGGACGCGACGGAGGCGGAGGTAAAAAAAGCCTTCCGCAGGCTGGCGCGCAAATTTCATCCTGACGTCGCCGAGGACAAGGCGACCGCCGAGGAAAGGTTCAAAGAGATCAACGAAGCTTACGAGGTCCTGAGCGATCCGGAAAAACGCAAGAAATACGATCTGCTAGGCGAAAACTGGAACCGTCAGGGTGGCCCGCCGCCCGGTGGTGGTGGTGCGGGGTGGTCCGGCGGCGGCGAGATGCCCGAGGGTTTTGAATTTGAATTTGGCGGTACAGGTTTCAGCGATTTCTTCGAGCAGTATTTCTCCGGCGCGGGAGCCCGGCGCTCGTCGCCATACGGTGGCGGCGGCGCAGGAGGATTTGGAGGCGCGGCACGCGGCGCACGTCGCGGGCAGGACATCGAGGGCGATCTGATGGTGACCCTAGAGGAGGCGTTTGCTGGCTCTATGCGCAGCATTTCACTGCGCAAAGCCGATCCCCGCACTGGCCAAACCTCCACCGATGAGGTGCAGGTGCGGATTCCTGCTGGTATTGGCGAGGGCCAGCGCTTGCGGGTGCCTGGGCACGGAGCGGAAGGTGCGGGCGGCGGGCCGGATGGCGATCTCTATCTGCGAGTGAGACTGGCGGCCCATCCCGATTTCCGGGTAAAAGGCCACGATCTCTACCGCAGCCTCGTGCTCGCGCCATGGGAGGCCGTGCTCGGCACCACCCTCTCCATCAGCATCCCTGGTGGAAAGTCCGTGCAGTTAAAGATCCCCGCCGGCACCAGCTCAGAGGACCAGCTGCGGATGCGCGGATACGGCCTGCCCAAGAAGAACGCCCCCGGCGATCTCTACGTAGAAATTTCCATTGGCACCCCGCCCAGTGTCACCAGCGACGAGCGCGCGCTGTGGGAGAAGCTGCGCGATATCTCAACCTTCAACCCCAGGAAAGACTGAACATGAAGATGATCGAACCCGATCCCCATGATATCCACCCGCTGGAGGTGGTGATCCACATGACTGGCTCCTCGCGGCGAAAAATCTTTTTCTACTGCCGCAAAGGCGTGGTCGCCCCGGTCCATCAGGAGCCCGGGCAGGAATGGCATTTTGACGAGCACTCGGTCATGCGGTTGCGTCACATCGAAATGCTGCGCCAGCAGCACCGCATGAACTGGGCTGCGATCCATACCATCATCAGACTGGTGGACGAGGTGGAAAGCCTTCGGGACGAACTCCGATTCCGAAGATAATTTCGTTCAACGCAACATTTCCCTAGCGAAAAACGTGACAGCACATATTGTTCATCAGAACAAATGGAGCTGGAAAAGAAACTCGCTATTCTCGCGGACGCGGCCAAGTACGATGCCTCCTGCGCAAGCTCCGGTGCTCAGCGGACGAACTCCCGCAATGGCAAGGGCGTGGGCTCAACCGGCGGTGCCGGCATCTGCCACAGCTATGCCCCGGATGGGCGCTGCATTTCGCTACTCAAGCTACTGCTGACGAACTCCTGCATCTACGACTGCCACTACTGCATCAACCGTAGATCAAGCAATGTCCGCCGCGCCGCCTTCACCGCAGACGAGGTGGTGAAGCTGACGCTGGATTTTTACAAACGGAACTACATCGAAGGCCTCTTTCTCAGCTCCGGCATCATCCGCAACGCCGATCACACCATGGAGCAGGTCATCGCCGTTGCGCGCACCCTGCGGGAGACCCATGATTTCCGCGGCTACATTCATTTGAAAACCATTCCGGAAGCCTCACCGGAGCTGATAGAAACAGCCGCGCGCTACGCCGACCGTATCAGCATCAATCTGGAGCTGCCGACGCAGGAGAGCCTCAACCTGCTCGCCCCGGAGAAGAACATGGCCCGCACCAAGGTCGCCATGGGCCGCATCCGCCATAAGCTGGAGGAGGCGAAGGAGAGGAAAAAGGACGGGGACAAGAAGCTGCGTCACGCCACCGGCCAGAGTACGCAGGTCATAGTAGGAGCGGACACCTCAACGGACGCTCACTTCCTCGGCAAGTCTGATGAGCTTTACCGCTCGTATAAGATGCGTCGCGTTTACTACTCAGCCTTCAGCCCCATCCCCGAGCCCTCTGCGATCCTGCCGCTCAAATCCCCTCCCCTGATCCGTGAGCACCGCCTCTACCAAGCGGATTGGCTGATGCGCTACTACGGCTTCGCCACCAGTGAAATTCTAACACCTGAGATGCCGAATCTCGATCTGGAGCTCGATCCCAAACTCGCATGGGCGCTGCGCAACCGGCAGGATTTTCCTGTCGACGTCCAGAAGGCGAACCGCGAGTCCCTCCTGCGCGTCCCCGGCTTGGGCGTTAGGAACGTCGACCGTATTCTGAAAATTCGCCGCTTCACCCGCATCCACCTGGCCGATCTCGCAAGGCTGCGCGTCTCACTCGCCAAGGTGCAGCCATTCCTCATGACCGCCGACCACAACCCTGCGAAATACCTCCTCGATTCCGACCGCCTCCGCGCCCGTTTCGCCCCAAAGCCGCAGCAGATGGAGCTTTTCTAAAAAGGCACTCACGATTGAAAATTTTCACCGCGAATGAACGCGAATGAACGCGAATGCAGTTGAAACGGATATTTTGGGAAATCGCCACGATTGCCACCTTCGATTCGCGTGCATTTGCGTCCATTCGCGGTTAGAATTCTATTCGATTGCGCCTCAATTCACATGTAGATGCCCGTAACAACCCTATGAGAAGCGTTGATCCAGGATCGGGATTCGAGAGCTGGAGAGTCGCCGCTAAACGCCTGCTCGCCGAAAATGTCGATCCCGCCCAGGTGCTCTGGGAAAAGGAAACCGATGCAGGCCTGTTCGGCCCCAACACAGTGGCAGAGACAGGCGCAGCTTACGGAACCAACGTCCCGGCCGACTTCGTCGAGCTCGCCCGCAGCGTCTCCTGCCACTGCGACCCAAGTAGATGGGCGCTACTCTACCGCATCCTATGGCGGATCGTCAAAGACGGCGAGAGGCGGCTGTGCATGATCGCCAGCGATCCCGATATCGCCAAGGCCCTGCGCATGCAGAAGAACGTGCGGCGCGAGATCCACAAGATGCATGCCTTTGTTAGATTCCGCCTGATGGAAACCGACGAGATGACGGGCCGCGAAACATACGCCGCATGGATTGAGCCGGAGCATCACGTGGTCGAGGCCTCGGCACCCTTTTTCCGCAACCGCTTCGCCAACATGGACTGGAGCATCTTCACCCCCAAAGGCTGCGCCCACTGGGACGGCAGCAAGCTCAGCTTCACCCCCGGAATCGAAAAAAGCCCGATCGGAAACGAGGACGCGCTGGAGCTGGCGTGGAAGACCTACTACCGCAGCATTTTCAATCCCGCCCGCGTCAAGGTGAAGATGATGCAGACGGAGATGCCGAAGAAGTATTGGAAGAACCTTCCTGAGGCGGAGCTGATCGGAGAGCTGATCGAGGAGAGCCGCCAACGTGTTCAAGGGATGCACGAGGAGCAACCGCGGCTGGTGAAGCCGGTTGCGAGGAACGCATATCTTGGCGAACTGAAAGCAATGTCGAACGTCGTCCCATGCACGGGCCCCTCCGGAGAGCAGACGCTGGAGCAGCTTGCAAAGGCTGCGGAAAGCTGCAGAGGCTGCCCGCTATGGAAGGACGCTACCAATGTCGTCTTCGGCGAGGGCCCTGAGAACGCGCGGATCATGATCGTGGGAGAGCAACCCGGTGACAAAGAGGACATTGCCGGCAAGGCCTTCATCGGCCCCGCCGGCCGCCTGCTGGATGAGGCACTGGAGGAGGCAGGAATCGACCGCAGCACCGTCTACGTCACCAACGCGGTAAAACATTTCAAGTGGAAGCCCAAGGACACGCCGCGAGGAAAAATTCGCCTCCACCAATCACCCGGCAAAGGCGAGATCGACGCCTGCCGCCCTTGGGTGCTGGCGGAACTTCAGCGAATTGCTCCCGACATCCTCATACTACTAGGAGGAACCGCCGCCCGCTCGCTTCTGGAGCGGGAGGTGAAAATCACGAAAGAGCGCGGCTTGATTGATGCGGGCTCCTTGGCGAAGCGGGTGCTTCTGACAGTGCACCCATCGTACCTGCTGCGAGTTCCCGGAAGCGAAAGGAAATCAGCCGAGCGGCAACTTTTCATCAATGATCTAAAGCTGGTTGTGCCCAGATGAAGCCATGGTTGCTAACAGGGCAGTGGCAGGAGTCCTCAATCCGCCAGTGCATGCGGCTGAGCTCGAGGTGCTGGGCGGCGTCGGGCGATCACCCCGGGCAAAAACCGGATGAAGAACTGGATGCCCTGAAACACTTCCCTCTTACAAAAACAGCAGCAACACCGAGTAGACGGTGACTCCGGCGGCGAAGGGGATGAAGCTGCTGCGGCGTTCCTCGGGGAGTTCTTCTTTGAGGACATTGAGGACGATGCCGCCGGCCAGGAAGGCAAAGAGGGCTCCGGTGGCGGCGGCGCTGATCTCGGTGAAGCGACCGATGGTCCAGCCGATGAGGATGGCGGCGGCGAGGATCCAGCGGCCGATCCGGCGGTAGGTGTCCTTGTGGTGGCGGCGAAGGGCGGCGTCGTTGACGAGGAAATGGAGGGCAATGGCAATGAAGAAGAGGAGCAGGCTGCGACCGTCCTGATCCTGCCGATGCACGAGGAGGTATCCGACTAAAGCATTGTAGAGGGCGAAGGAACCAATGTGTAGGTAGAACACTCCGCAGCTGGCGGAGGTTGGGCCTTGTTCAGGACTACCCCCGTCCTGATGCTTGGTGTCCGACTCCGAGGCGGGCGGTTTCCCTTCCTGATCCTGCTTTGAGTTTTTCACAATGCTCTCCAAGCCATAGAAAACTGTGAGGCCGAGGAGGGAAAGGAGATATGCATGGTGCTCAATCCATGGCAGGATTCGGGAGCCCTCGGCGAGGCTCTCCTGGGCCTCCGTCAGCTCCGGGAAGAGATGCAGGAACACGTAGGCGACGGCGATGCCACCGGAGGCGGAGATCCACCACTCGCGGTGCTTCTTCATGAGATCCAGCAAGGTTCCGGGAAACAGGTGGATTAGGATCAGTCCGGTGACGAGGATGAATTGGATGAAAAACATCGGGTGGCAATAGTGGTTCGGCGACAGAGGCAGCCAGCCGCCTTTAGCCTATCATCCCCCCACCCTCGGGAAAAGCCCCGACTCCCGCCGCGCTCCCACACCGCACACGCTTGCCCGATCACTCCCCTTTTTGTAACTCGCCCGCCTGCTCCACCTGGGTGGCTAAGGCTGATAAAAGAGTCAGATCAGATTTGTCGTAGGTTCCGCAGCTGCCGTCCACGAATTTCTCGGAGGCAAGGATCTGGTTCCCGCTCTTGTGGAAGGCGTTGATGGTGTCGACGGTGGTACAAGCGGGCTCCTCAAGCGCCCGATAAAAGACGAACAACCGGTCGAGGCCAGCAATCTGTTCATTGCTCAGCTCGACGGTGCCGAGTGGAACCCGGGCGACGTGATTATCACCCGGTCGCTTCCCCGCGATACGCAGCTCGCTAATCGCGACTGTCGTCGTCAAGGCGCGCTGGAAGACAAATAGATATCTGCTGTTATGGAAACAGCCGGAGCTGGCGTAGGTGATTTCAATCCAATCACCCGTCGGCAGGTTTTTGAAGGAGATTGGTGCTGCGGAGACGGCCAGGGGCAGGGCGAGGAGAAACAGAACGGTGGAAAGTAGTTTCATGGCAATCGTTCCCTAGACCAAGGGTCCTCGAAGATAGGGAGCGTTGGTGGAAAAGCGACGAGGAAAAAAAGCCGAGCTGGGGCTCGGCGCTCCCGGGCGCTACCGCAGTTTATGGCGTGCTGATCGTGCGGAAGGTGAGGTTGATGCGCGGCTCCTTCACTCTGGCGCTTTTCGGAAGCTGGTGGTGCCAGTGCTTCTGGGTCCCGCCTTTCATCTCCAGCAGGCTACCGCTTTCGAGAATGAGGGAGACGGTGCGCTTGTCGCTCTTGTGCTTGAAGGAAAACTTCCTAGCCGCTCCTAGGCTGAGGGAAGCAATGGAGCCGCCGGTTGCGAGCGATTTCTCGTCATCGCTGTGCCAGCCCATGCTCTCGGTGCCATCGTGGTAGAGATTGAGCAGGCAGGAATTGTAGCTTGCGCCGGTGCGAGTTTCCACAAGGTGCTTGAGCTTCAGTAACTGCGACGTCCATGGCAGCGCCTCTTTGACGGTGCCGGAGTAGGCATAAGCGCGGTCAGTTTCCGCGTACCAAGCGATCTTGCGGGCGGTGACGATGCGCTTGCCGAACATCATGACCTCATCGCTTTTCCACGGTGTATCCGCCAATAGTAGAGAGAGGTGGCGTTCCGCCTCAACGGGATCAAGCGCCGGGCCGTGATAATACACCTCGCCATCGCTAGGCAGGAGATTGGCGGATGGATCAGGGGCGAAAAGGTCCATCCGCAGAACTCAGGCCTCAAGACCGCCCTCAACACTTTTCCCGGCCTCCCCAGATACCTTGGAGGATTTGTCATAGCGCTCCACAAGCATTGCAAGCGCGCCGAAGAGGATGAAGAGCATCATGACGCCGTAGAAGACCCAGATGGTGCCCTTGCCCGCAGTGAAGCCGTAGTTGTGCAGGCCGACGCCGAGGAAGTTCACGTGCCACCATGAGAAGGCCACAATACAGGCGGTGAAGAGCGAGGCGAGGTGGAGGCCCCATTCCTTGATGATGCCGCCGAGGCGCGCGTGAAGGATCGCAAGTGTCCAGAGCACGATCATCAGAGCCCCGTTTTCTTTGGGATCCCAGCCCCAAAAGCGGCCCCAGGAGTAGTTTGCCCAGATGCCGCCAAGGACTGTGCCGACGAGCGAGAGAAAAACGGTGAGGCAGATGCAACCATAAACCGCCTTGCTAAGAGACCGGCGGATGTCCTTGTCGCCGCCATCGAGGCGCAGGCCGCGGAGCAGCACGTAGCCGCAGGAGAGCATCGCGGCGAGAAGCCCGGCGGAGTAGCCGAGGGTGATGGTGATGACGTGGGTGGAGAGCCAGAAATTGGAATCCAGAACTGCGACCAGTGGATCGAGGTGATCACCCGCGTCGCCGACCTCGTAGCGGCGAGCCAGGATGATGAGGGCCGTCCCGAGGATCGGCGCGAGGCCGAGGGCGAAGCGTTTGCGCACCATCCACTCGATCAACAAGGCGAAGATAACGCCGGTGGTGCCGATGAAAATGATCGTGTCATACAGGTTTCCGACAGGCGGGCGCTGCATAATGATGCAACGGATGACAATGGCATAAACCGACAAGCCCGCGCCGATGAGCGTGAATCCGAGCGTGGCCCATGAGAGTACTTTCCCGAGCTTCGAGCGGCCTGCGGTCCACATTCCGAGGGCACAAAGGGAGCCGATCAGGAAAAAGGCCATCGCGTTGAGGAAGTAGTCGCACTTGAAGTAGCTAACCTCAAGATCGATTTGCTTCATTTCGCCACGGGATTCGGCGCGCTCTTCCACCCGCTCCTTGAACTCGACGATATGTTTACGAAACTCGCTCTCGCCTGACGAAACGGATCGCACCATGGTCTCGATGGCTTGGATATCCTTGATCGTCGTCGCCGGATCTTTGGATTGCATCGTCATCACCTCCAGGATGCCGTTGCCTGCCGTCAGCCAAGTCGGGTTCGAGGCATTCGGCGGAGGGAGAATAAAAAGGCCGAACTTGGAAAAATTTGCGCCGTCCAGAACCTGCTCAAGGAGTGCCTGAAGCCTGGGCTCGAGCTGTTTCCCCTGCAGCTGTACGGCAGCGACTTGCTCACGCAGCTCTGGAGCGGTCGTCATCACCGCACTGAAGTCGGCCCGCTGGTCCGGCTGCCCCTCGCCTCCCGATCCGGGAAGAGCGACGCCCGCACGCGCAAAGCCAAAGTAGCCGAGGATACTCTCGTAGTTCCTGATATTGTAGGCGAGATCGATGGTCTGCTGCTGAACCGGGTCGCGATCGTCCTTTTCTATCGATTCATAGGTCTTCGCCCGCTCGATGAGCTTCTCCCTCCCCGGCTCCAGTTCGGTGTAGCTGTAGCGGTCGCGGCGGCCCTTCACCGGCACGCCGATGGCGTTCAAGACCTCGGAGTTATCGATCCGGAAAGTCGGGTGCTGCATGGCGAGCTGCGGCCGGAACATCGCGTCCATCAGCCATTCGATCGGCTTGAGCTTGAAAAGCTCACCTTCGTTCCCCTCAACTTTCATGGTGCGCGCGCCGTGCAGGCGCAGCATCTGGAAGCCGGCGTAAGTCGACAGCGGCTTGATGCGGCCGCCGTCCTGCACCGGCAGATCCTCGATCAGGCGGACGGTTTCCTCTTCCCATGGCACGTATCCCTCGACCCTTTGCGGCTCGCCCTTCGGCATGTTGTCGATGAGCAGGTTCACGAACACCAGTGCCATCGCACCGAGGGCGATCGCGGCGATGATCCACCTCCCCCACGTTGATTGATTACGCTTCATTTTTTCGCTTTCTGGACGACGCGCCGAGGTGGCCGCCGAGCTTGGTTAAAAAGGTGACGAGCATCCCGAAGGCCACCACATACAGGCTGTATTCCGGCCAATGATCCGCCGGATTCCTCACGATTTCAAAGACCGAATACATGCGATCGCCCGGGCGTGCTCCTGGAGGTCCATAGCTGGCTTGGAAAAAGGTATAGCCGTTATGACGCATCGGCTCGTTCATCTGGATGATCACCGGCGTCTCCCGGCCGTCCTCCACTCTGCGGATCTCACTAATGAACTTCGCAGGTCGTGAGGTGCCCGGATGAAAATCGGCGATAAATTTATCGAGCTTCACCTCGAAGGGCATCGGCCAGAGGCGCTTGTGCATGTCGATGGTGAAAATTCTATCCTCATGCCGGACGGTGTGCGGATAGAAAGATGCTCCAGCGAGAATGAATGGCTGGGATTTCTCGCCATCCTTGGAGATCACCCGTGCGTAGGCACCTGCGAAGTTCGCCTCGGCGTTCACTTCACCCGGCTTTTCCGCGAGATAATATTGATCGACCACCAGCTCCTCGCGGGCGGGCGCACGCTCCAGCGCGCTCACCGGCTGGCCGTTGATGATGTAACCGGAGACCTCCAGAGAAAAGGGAATGCCTTCAAAATCAAAAACCCGCGAGCGGCCGTCGGTCAGGTCCGTCAGATACTCACCCCGGATGACGTGGACTTTCTCCTCCGCATCCTTGGTCACCTCGCGCACCTCCACCACGTATTCGAAGTAATCTTCCGCAGTATCGCTGACTTCACCCTCGCCAACGGCCATGTTGCCGCGCTCGGAAAAGTGATGGGCGACGCCGCCGCCGATCAGCATGAAGACGATGCCGAAGTGGGCGATCAGATTCCCCGCCTGCCGCCAACCTTTGCGGATTCGGATGATGCCTCCGAGGATCATATTGAGCAGCAGCACAGCGGACACCCAATAGCCGCCCGGCAGGACAACCGGCACCATTTTTCCATTGATCTCAGGAATCAGGAACAGCGATTTCCAACTGAAGTACTTGTTCAGGGTCGGGTAGAGCCCGCTGTCGATCTGTTCCAAGGTTGCCAGCCAAGTCAGCACCAGCAGCAGCAGCAGGGTTGCGGTCGCCAGATGGAAGCCGGATAGGACATTATAGACCTTCCGATACCAGGGCTTCGTCTCTTTGTGGCCGCCGACTTTTTTGGGTTCGTTTTCCATGTTCAATAGTTTCCAGTGCAGCCTGGCCTCACTTGACGAGTTCCAGACTGGCCCCGAAGGCCCTGAGCGCCCCGGTCTCCTTCTCCACCTCGGCCTGCGGGCCTACCATTTTCACCGTCAGGATCTGCCCGCCGACGTCGGCGATGACCCCCGCCAATCCAAAACCCGGCTTACCCTCACCGCCCGCAGCCCCGCCCATGGGTCCGGCCGGCTTGTAATCCCCGGCCGCCTCCACCCACACTCCCCGGCTCCCGGCGACCTGAACTTTTTCCAGTGCCGCGAGGTCCGACGGATCCAAAGGTGGCTTGCCAAACTGAGCGAGCCAGCGGTTGACATTGTCCCCCACGGATCCGGCGGAGAGAGAGACGTAGACCTCCCCCATTCCCGACTCGCCGAAGCGGTAGTTCAACTCGCGAAACTGTGCGGGCGGCAGCTGCAGCCAATGCTCTGGGGCCTTGCCAAGCACCGGGCTGGGCTTTGCATCGCGGAAGCGCTCGTCGCTGGTGGCGAAAAGCTTGGGCGCAGCATCCTTGGTGGTCAGGCCGCGCGTTTCCATGACGGCCACGCGATCCCCCTTTTTTTCGCATGCCACCACCAGAAGGCAGACGCCAGCCAGTGATATAGTAAGTCGTTTCATTTTTCCGGAGATAATCGCGGACACCAGAGCCCGCAAGGTCAATCAGATCTCTTCTACGTCCGCCCTCCCATGGAAATTCCACAAAACGCCCCGAACCTTCCGCCTTTGACTTTCCCAGCCTCAGCGCCTTGTCTTCTCCAGTGGAAACCATCCGATATTACAACCGTCACACCGGCGAGACCGAGACCGAGCAGATCTACGGCGAGGCCTTCCTCCGCTGGGCCTACCGCAATCCGCTCGGAAAAATATCCCTGCACGCCATGGTCAAGCGCCCGGGGTTCTCCAAGTGGTACGGCGGCCGGATGACAAAAACCGACTCCGCTGACCGCGTTGCACCCTTCATCGATCTCTACAAACTCGATCCCCGGGAATTCGCTGACGACCCCTCCACCTACAAAAGCTTCAATGAGTTTTTCTACCGCAAGCTGAAGCCCGAGGCCCGCCCCATCGCTGATGAGCCCATCGTCTTTCCTGCGGACGGACGCCACCTTGGATTCCAAAAAGCCTCTGAAATCCGCTCGGTCTTCGTCAAAGGCCAGTCTTTTGACCTACCGGCACTCCTTGGGGATCCTGCCCTCGCGGCGAAATATGCAGACGGCGCGCTCGTGCTATCACGGCTTTGCCCGGTCGATTACCATCGCTTCCATTTCCCCGCCGCCGGAATTCCATCCGAAACCAAGATGATCAACGGCCCGTTGTTTTCCGTTTCGCCGATCGCCCTGGCGAGAAAGCTTTCCTACCTCTGGACCAACAAGCGCACCATCACGCACCTGAAAACGGAAAACTTCGGCACGATCCTGTGCATGGAGATCGGCGCAACCTGCGTCGGCACGATCGCCCAGACCTTCACCCCGGGCCAGCCGGTCAGGAAAGGTGACGAAAAAGGCTACTTTGCCTTCGGCGGTTCCTCCACCATCACCATCTTCGAGCCCGGCACCGTCCGCCTTGCCGACGATCTCCTAGAGAATTCCGCCAAACAAACCGAGCTCTACGCCCGCTTCGGCACCCCCCTCGCAACAGCAGCACAGCCGTAAGAAAAACCACTGCTCATTGATCGATTGACGCTTTAGAACGGAATATCGTCGTCATCGAAATCATCCTCCACCCGCAAATCAGCGGCAGAGGGCTCCGCTGGCGAGCTACTCTTCGCCGCAGAGCTTCTTCCTCGCGATGGCGCTTCCTGTGAGTATTCATTGCCGCGTGAGGGACCACCACCTCCTCCGCCCCCGCCTCCTTTTGGCTGGATCTTCCAGCAAGATAGATTGACGTAGTATTTCCCGTTGTACTCGTTGCCGCGAATATCGAAGTTCACCTGCACCTCCTGATCGACCTCAAACTCGTCCAGAAGCGCGCATTTGTCCTTCACCACCTCGAATTTGAGATCCTGCGGATACTTGTCGTGCGCCGTCGTCACCACAAACTCACGCTTCGAGAACCCGCTTGGGAACGTCTGAACCTCCTCAATCACTTTGATTTTGCCTTCAGCCTCGTACATGGGCGCATTCTTCCCGAGTGCGGGCGGATGTCAAACCGAGCTTTGCCTCATGCGCATGAACTCTTAAAAACTTTCAACTATTGGATTGACTGTTCCGACAAAACGTTTCTCTGCAGACTTCCGGAAGAACCTCTTCCCTATGAAAAGTCGTCTCCTGCCAGCCGCCGCCTGCTGCGGCCTCGCCCTCCTTTCCGCTCGCTCGGCGACTCCCGTCAAGCCGTTCTCCTCTGGAGAGATTCGGCTCGAGCCGTCTTGGACCCGCCTAGCCGATCCCGAAGGAAAAATCGATGAAGAGCTGAAAACCGAATCCGCAGAGTCCGCCGAATTTTCCCCGGACGGCACGCTCATCGCCGCAGGTTCTAAGGGCGTCTTGCGCGGCGAAAGCAGACATGGCCAGCGGGTCAGCCTCTGGAGGGTCGCAGACGGAGAGATGGTCTGGGAACGCCCGCGCGCCGAAGAAGTTGAAGCCGTCTCATTTTCTGCCGACGGCAAACTCATCGCCGCAGGGGGCGAGGACAAGCTCGTCGAGATACTCAACGCCTCGGATGGGTCGCTCGTCACATCTCTCAACACCGACGCTGCGGTCGATGCTCTCCGCTTTTCTCCGGACGGCTCAATTCTCGCCGTCGGCACCGAGGCCCAGCAGATCGTCCTCTACCGCGCGAACGATTGGAGCCATCTCTCCACCACCCGCCACGGCGGGACCGGCAATAATGCTGTGAACCAGATTGATTGGACTAGCGACGGCTCCGTCCTCGCCTCCGCCGGCACCAATGGCGAGGTCAAGATCTGGAACGTGAACACCGAGCGCGACGGTGCCCAACTCAGCACCGCCACCCTCGAACTTCTCCACACCGCCTCCGTCGGTGCCACCGTGAAATCCATCCGCATCTCTCCGGACGACCGCCTGCTCGCCGTCGGCGCAGGTGAAGGAAAAGGCGTCCTCGTTTATGAGCTTTCCACCGCCAAAAGAATCACCACGATCCCTGCAACCGCTTGGACCCATGAATGCGTCGAGTTCCACCCAGACGGTGGCTATCTTCTGACCGGCGGAAACGAAGGCGAGAACAACGCCCAGCCCCAGCAGCTCAAAGTCTTCCCCGCCAACAACGGCCAGGGAGCGATCCGCATCTACCAAATTCCTTCCAAAGACTCCGGAGAGTTCAAGCTCGTCCACACACAGCCAACCTTCCGCCAGGAATACCTCTCCTTTACCAAAGACGGCAAAAAACTCGTCACCTCCCACGAAGATGGCTCGATCAGACTCTGGACCGTCCATCGCAAGTAGCCCCGCCTCAAGCGGATGTCCCTCTACTTGGCAAGCGAGATAACATTGGCTGAAAATGAGCCGATCCCGGCCAGATTGAGCCGGGCCGGAGAAAATACAACCATTGGTAATCGAGGCCGGTCGGTGGGAGGCGTTGATTCTGCTGGTGCTTGTGCTGTTGCTTTATCTGCTCTTGGGAAGGCGGTGGAATGGTTGTGGGAGCGGGTTTGGTGAGGCTGGATCCGTCGTCAGACCAGTCGTGACATGTGGATTATGAGGCTGTTGCACTGATGTTTCCATCAGCTCCCACGATGACCATTGAAGTCCGTTACAACGCAGACGGCCTTCTCATTGTTACCGAGGAGGACCGAGCTAGGATTAAGGCGGCTGCAGCTGCTCGCAGTCTGAGCGATGAAGATTACCTCGAGCAGGTAGCAAGCGAGATCCTTTCAGCTCAGGAAGAGCGGCCGGAGCCCCAACTAAACGGACGTGACCTCGCTAGCTACGCCATTGACCAATCGATTTCGCTGGGGACTTTCCGCCCCCCGCGTTGTGAGCAATCTCCGGCTCAAGAAGAACGATGTTGAACATGCCAAACCCGGTCCTCCGGCCCTCAACAGATCTGGTCTCAAGGCTCGCACACAGCGCGTCGCCTCCTGCGCATGATCAGCGGAACCAGGGCAAGCGCTAGGAGACCCGAAGGCGTCGGCTCGGGAACCACCACGACAGTGATCATTCCAAACAACAGGTCATCGATCGTGTGAACACCGACACTCAAGGCCACAGCACTGATATTAACCTCCACCGGACCTTCACCGACGACGTCAAATCTCAGTGAATGCGCTCCAGAAGCAGTGGTAAAAACTCTGTCGAATCCAATCATTGACGGCGCTGTCGGTTCAGAGGAGATCCGGATCTTGTTCAGAAGGTAGCTCTGCTCGGAGAAACCTTCGGTGACGGTGGCCAAAGGAGATAACAGGTTCCCAAAGATATCAGAGAAAGACCCTCCCTCAAACCCCGGGATGTTGACCATCGTGGCCGGAAGCGACATCGCAGACACGTAGCCCGAAATGCCAGATACATTCAGCGTGGGACTCGGCGAAATCTGATTGATCACAAACACCATCGTGCCTGCGCTCGAACCAGGTGTGATCAGAATATTGACCGCTCCCCGGCAAGGACCCGCCACCATAATCAGCAAACAGAGAAGTCGGACAAGGCGCATCATCACTGGAGTAAGGTGCAACAAAAGCATCAGGTCACGCCTAATCCGGGTATGAATTTGCATTTTGCAACGCGATTCTGCTAGTCTCCAGGAAAGACCCTTGCAGCCGCCATACAGGCTCTTTGCAAACGAGCCGGAAGCCGCCTCAAATGTGTCACTTCCCTGCGGACTGATCTTTCACAACCAGATGGATCAGCCTATTAGCCCCGCAGGTCGTTCAATTCGGACTTTTTCGCGAAAATTGGGATCTTCCGGGATAAATCATCTCCTCTGCGGATGTGTGCCATTTTCCATCGAAATGGTCGGGCTAGCGGGATTCGAACCCACGGCCTCCTGCCCCCCAGGCAGGCGCGCTACCAGACTGCGCCATAGCCCGTTTCACGAACGGGGCGATAAACAAGCAGGCGAATCCCGGGTTGGCAAGCACTGAAAATTCTGAGATGAAAAACCTGTGAAACGAATCAAGACAGCCATCGTCGGAGCCAGCGGATACACCGGGATGGAGCTGCTCCGCATCCTTCTCACTCATCCCGCTGTGGACCTTGTCGCAGTGACATCCCGCGCGGAGGCCGGCAAACGTATCGACCAGGTTTTCCCCCGTTTCAGCAAGGCCAGATCTGCTGATCTTGTTTTCTGCGAGCCGGATCCGGACCACATCTCATCCACCGGAGCCGAAGCGGCTTTCCTCGCCCTTCCCCATGGAATCGCCGCTGATATCGCCAGAGCCTTGCTCGACCGCGGCCTCAGGGTCATCGATCTCAGTGCGGACTTCCGCCTCAGTTCGGCGGAAGTCTATCAGGAATACTACGAGCACCCGCACCCTGCGCCGGATCTGTTGGAAAGCGCCATCTACGGCCTTCCGGAAGTCCGCGCCGAGGAAATCAAGCAGGCAAGACTCGTCGCCTCTCCGGGCTGTTACCCTACCAGCATCATTCTGCCGCTGCTACCCCTGCTGAGGGAAAAACTCATTGATCCTGCCACCATCGTCGCCAACTCCATGAGCGGCGTCAGCGGCGCAGGGAAGAAGGCGGAGCTTTCGCTGCTCTTCTGCGAGTGCAACGAGAGCGCCCGCGCCTACGGCATGCCCAAGCACCGGCACCTGTCCGAGATCGAACAAGAGCTTACCATCGCTGCAGGCGGGGACGTGACGATTTCGTTCATCCCCCACCTCATCCCGGTCAACTCCGGCATTCTCACCACCACCACCGCCAGACTCATGGATGGAGTGGAGCCGGAAACAATCGGCCGCGCACTCGAAGCCGCCTACACCGATGCCGCTTTCGTCCGTCTCCTTGGTCGGGGGAAGCCTGCGGATACCAAGCATGTCACCCGCACCAACTTTATCGATATCGGATGGGAGACCGATCCCCGCACCAACCGCGTCATCCTCATGAGCGCCGAGGACAATCTTGTAAAAGGCGCCGGCGGCCAAGCTGTCCAAAGCTTTAACATCATGTATGGGCTGGATCAGCGGACCGGTCTGGAAAGCTGGTGAGTTTTCTTTCGCAAAGAATCCTCAAAAAATGAGCTTGCTCATCTCCTTAACGCTCCCTAGCGTCCCGCCCTCCAAGGGCAGATGTCAGAGTGGTCGAATGAGCACGCTTGGAAAGCGTGTGTAGCAGCAATGTTACCGAGGGTTCGAATCCCTCTCTGCCCGCCATTCCGGCCTCTCCACAACGAGCACAAGCGTTTGCTAGTCGTTATCTCCCACGACGTCTTTTTTCTGGATGGCCTCGCCGCCCGGCGGATCACCCTCGCCACGCCCCTATCCGCGATCATCTGATCCCCGCATGGATGCCGAAAATCTGCTCCGCTACGATTTCATGCGCCACGCGCTGATTTCAGGTCTTCTGCTAGGGCCGACCTGCGCCACCCTCGGAGTGACCCTTGGTTTCATCATCGACTCCTGGACCGGCTGGACGCTCGAGCCCTCGATCTACGTCCTGATTCCTCGGCATGGGCTGATTATCCCACCGGAGATGGCTTATTTAACCCGCACAATTACGACCTGAACCAGTCGTTCCATATGAAATGCTGAAAACCTGCAGACAGATCACCGCCAAACCCGTAAATCTGGCTACCCCTCCCGCCCCAAAAGCTGATGCGGCTTAATCGCTATTGCGAAATTTGTGCATTAATTGTTGCCACCGTTCAGCCTTTACGCTTTTGTCGCGCCGCAATGAAACCATACAGCCACTACCTCGCCATCAGCGTTTTTGCATCCACATTCGCTACCGCCGCAGATTTTCTCGCTCCGTTTGAACACGTTCATCTCAGCGAGCGCGGCACACCGTACATCCACTCCTTTGGGATTGAACCTGCGTTTACAGGTCGCGATCTCTTTATCGATCACTCGTACCGCGAGGGCGACGGAGTGGCGGAACATGAGTCAGAACTGGAACTGGAATGGGCTTTCACGGAGCGGCTTGGCCTGATTGTCGAAGTTCCCTATATATGGGAGGACGAAGAAGGCGTTGCCACATCCTCCGGCTTCGGCGATCTAGCCATTGTGCCTCGGGTCCTCCTTGTCGACAACGAGTGTTTCCTGCTCACCGCACAGATGGAGATGGTGCTCCCGACGGGGAGCAGCCGCTTCGGCGGTGAAACTGCCATCGCCCCAGGCATCGCGATGTGGAACGACCTCGGAAACTGGTGGACACTCAATACCAATTTCGCTGTCGAACATGTTTTCGCAGAGGATTCCACCGAGTTTCTTTTTGGATTCGGCCTCATCAAATCGTTCGGCGGAAAACGCGAGCAGCACGGCGATCACGACCACGTCCACACCACCGTGGGGATGCTCAACATCCACCTTGAAGCCACCGGATCCACACCTGTCAACGGCGACGAAAGAGGCGACATCAGTGTAGAGGGCCTCGCAGGTGTTAGCTACGGCCTCGCAGACGGCTTCGACATCCGTGCGGGTTACATCTTTCCCATCACCTCACCCGAAGAGTTCGACAAAGGCTTTACTGCTGGCCTGATCTATCATTTCTGAGTGCGAGGCGGAGCGGTTCTATTTCACTGGCTCGATCCCCTTGAGAGTCGAGAAGCTGATGCGACGCATGGTATCGAGAAACTCCAACATGTGGACGGCCGAGGCTTTTTCGCTGGTTGTCGCTGCATAGAGGTTTGCGAAAAGTCCTGCCTTCCTGATGGGCCTTGATACCACGTAATCCTTGTCCAGATACGGCTGAACCGCCCACCCAGGCATAGCCGCGATCGCCCGGTGGCTGGCGACGAGTTGAAGAATCGCAACCGTCAATTCCGTCTTCCGCCGTGGCGGCTCGATGCGTGCGGGGAGAAGCACCTCGCGGATCACGTCGATCCGGTCGTCGGGGATGGGGTAAGTCACCAGCGTCTCCTTCGCAAAGTCTTTGGCGGTTAAATGGGACTTGGTTGTATAGGGATGGTTTCTAGCCATTAGCGCCAGCACCTCATAACGGAACAAAGGATGAAACCTCACCCCCTGCCGCGGCTTCGCCTGTGACACGATCACTAAGTCTGCCATATCGTCTGCAAGCAGACCTACGGGATCGGGTTGAAAGCCGGACACCAGGTCCATCTCCACTTCAGGCCAGCCTTCGCGGAAGGCATCCATGCTTGGCATCAACCAATCGAAACACGAGTGACATTCCACTGCGATGCGGAGCTGACCGGCATTGCCTTCAGCAATTCTGGCAACGTCCCGCTCGCACTGCATCACCAGCTTTTCCACATCGTAAGCAGTGGCCAGCAACCGTTCGCCGGCCGGGCTAAGCTTCAGCGGGCTGCTCTTGCGTTGGAACAGCTCCACTCCAAGGTAATCCTCGATCGCCTTCATCTGATGGGACAGCGCGGGTTGCGAAAGATTCAGACGTTTACCGGCCTTCGATATGCTTCCGGTTTCGGCGATGGCAACAACTGTGCGGAGGTGGCGTAGCTCAACCATGGGGAGACGTTGGTCATTCAAAATCCGAATGATCAACATAAAAACAATGAGCTACCTCGATGTGCGCCCGTCCCTCTACGCTGGCGGAAGCATGAGCAACAAGATCCGCACACACATTCTGGGCTACCCGCGAATCGGGGAACAGCGCGAACTGAAAAAGGCAACTGAACTTTACTGGAAGGGCGAACTCCCCTTGCCCGCTCTGGAGTCGGTGGGCAGAGAACTCCGCAGACACAACTGGAAAAAACAAACCGCTGCCGGGATCGATTTGGTTCCCTGCAACGATTTTTCCTTCTACGACCAGATCCTGGACACCATCTGCCTGTTCGGCAACATACCCTCCCGCTTCGGATGGGCGGGCGGCGAGGCAGACCTTAGAACCGCGTTCACCATCGCCCGCGGCTCGCGTGACAGCAAACCCCAATCCTGTTGCGCTGGCAACTGCGGCAGCCCTGGCTTCGCCAGCGAAATGACCAAGTGGTTCGACACGAACTATCATTACATCGTCCCGGAGTTCCAGAAGGACACGGAGTTCAAGCTCTCTGGCACAAAGGTGTTCGATGAGTTCAAGGACGCCAAGTCGCTTGGACTGAACGCCAAGCCCGTGCTGGTCGGACCGGTCACCTATCTCTCGCTCGGTAAGGTGCATGACTCCACAAATCCAGACTTTGACCGCTTCCAGCTGTTGGATCGCCTCCTTCCCGTATATGAAGAAGTGCTCGCGCGTCTTGCTGCGGAAGGTGCTGAGTGGATTCAGCTCGACGAGCCGGTGTTCGCCTTGGACTTGAGTGACAGCCAGAAAAGATGTTTTTCAGCCAGCTATGACAGGTTGGTCAAAGCAGCAGGGACGGCGAAGCTGCTGGTCGCCACCTACTTCGGAGAACTGCGGCACAATCTTCCCCTGTTCCTCGGGCTGCCAGTGGCCGCTCTCCATTATGATGCGGTCCGGGGCGAGGCGGAAGTGGAGTCCGTCCTTGCCGCGTTCCCGCCCGACAAGATCCTTTCCCTAGGTGTTGTCGATGGAAGAAACATCTGGAAGAACGATTTCGAGGCTTCGCTTGCGATTCTGGAAAAGGCCAAGGCCAAACTGGGTGAGGACCGCCTGTGGGTGTCCGCCTCCAGCTCCCTGCTGCACTCGCCCGTCACTCTGCACAACGAGAAAAACCTAGATCCCGAAATCAAGGACTGGCTCGCCTTCGCGGACGAGAAGCTCGTGGAGATCGCCACGCTCAGCGCTCTCCTCGCAGGGAAAGGCGATACGACCGCGATGGAAATCAATTGTGCCAGCCAACGCCGCCGCCGTGGAAGCTGCCGTATCCACAACCCTGCTGTAAAAGCCCGTCTCGCTGCGGCGACTCCCGAAGACAGCAAACGCGCATCCGGTTTCCCTAGGCGCCAGAAGCTCCAACGGGAAAAGCTGAACCTGCCAATTTACCCGACCACCACCATCGGTTCCTTCCCGCAGACTGCCGAGGTCCGCGCTGCCCGTGCGAAATGGAAGAAGGGTGCCTTGAGCGACCACGATTACGATTCCTTCCTGAAAGAAGAGACGCGCAAGTGTGTCGCGTGGCAGGATGAGATCGGCATCGACATGCCAGTGCACGGCGAGTTCGAGCGCAACGACATGGTCGAATACTTCGGCGAGCAGCTCGATGGCTTCACCTTCACCGCCAACGGCTGGGTCCAGAGCTACGGCAGCCGTTGCGTGAAACCGCCGGTAATCTTCGGTGACGTGAGTCGTCCACAACCAATGACCGTCTCCTGGGCTGAGTTCGCGCAATCGCTGACAAAGCGGCCCATGAAGGGCATGCTCACGGGTCCCGTAACCATCCTCCAGTGGTCCTTTGTCCGCGACGACCAGCCGCGTGAAACCACCACCCGACAAATCGCTTTTGCCATCCGCGATGAAGTGATCGACCTGGAGACGTGTGGCATCGCAGCCATTCAAATCGACGAACCGGCGATCCGCGAGGGCCTGCCGCTCCGCCGCTCCGACTGGACCGCGTACCTCGGCTGGGCGGTGGAATCCTTCCGCCTGAGCGCGAGCGGCGTGAAGGATGACACCCAGATCCACACGCACATGTGCTACTCGGAGTTCAACGACATCATCGGCGACATCGCTGACATGGATGCCGACGTGATCACCATCGAGACATCTCGTTCGAACATGGAGCTGCTGGAAGCGTTTGTAGAATTCCAGTATCCAAACGAGATCGGGCCCGGCGTTTACGACATTCACTCGCCGCTCGTTCCCACTGTCGGGCAGATGGAAAACCTGTTGCAGAAGGCCGGCGGCGTAATCCCGGAAGGCAACCTCTGGGTAAATCCAGATTGCGGCCTGAAGACCCGCGGCTGGGAGGAAGTGAAACCCGCGCTCGTCAACATGGTGGATGCCGCCAGGAAGCTGCGTGTCGCTGCGCTCGCCCCGGTCTAAGCGAACCAAAACTGCGCAAGGCATGCACATACGAGAAATACTCGCAGGGAATGGTCCGAAGTTCTCGTTTGAATACTATCCGCCCAAATCCACGGGAGCGACGGAAGCGTTGTTCCGCACCATCTCGGAACTGCAGCCTTGCGCCCCCTCCTTCGTCAGCGTCACTTACGGAGCTGGAGGGACAACCCGTGATGCCACTCGTGAGTTGGTCCTGCGCCTCCTGCGCGAGACGAAAGTCAATACCATCCCACATCTGACCGCCGTTGGGCATAGCGAGCGGGAAGTCTCGGATCTTCTCAAAGGTTATGCCATGGCAGGAGTATCGAACATCCTTGCCCTGCGAGGAGATCCGCCGACCAAGGGAGCAACTCCCAACTCCGGAGATTTTCCCTATGCCGCAGATCTCGTCGCCTTCATCAAACGATTCTCGGAGCGACACGGACATGATTTTGGAATCGGTGTGGCGGGGTTTCCAGAAGGTCATCCGGGGACACCCAACCGGATGCTCGAAATGGACCACCTGAAGGCCAAAGTCGATGCCGGTGCGGACTACATCTGCACTCAGCTCTTTTTCGAAAACAGCGACTTCCACGACTTTCGGGATCGCTGCCATTTGGCCGGAATCCCGATTCCGATCCTCGCCGGCATCCTGCCGGTCACCAGCCTCGGCGGACTCAACCGCATGGCCGAGCTCGCAGGCGGAGCCCGCTTGCCTGCGAAGCTGCTCCGCGCTCTCGCCCGTGCCGAGGGCAACGATCTGGTCGTGCGTCGCATTGGCGTCCATTATGCGGCCGCCCAATGCGCTGATCTGCTCGACCACGAAGTCGATGGTATTCACCTCTACACCCTCAACCAATCCTTCGCGACGCGGGAGATCATCAGGCAGCTCGGCCTGGGGAACGCAGTTGCTCCCGTCGATTCTGATAAACTACTTCCATCATTCTTGTAACATTCCTGCCTGCACATTCGTAGTTGGAAAAAGTTCCGCTCCGTCCGACATTCCCGCGCCGCATGAAAATTCTCGTCCGCACCCTCATCCCCGTCATGATCCTGGTGGTCGGTTTCGTTGCGTGGAAGTGGCTGTCGGTTCCCGTGGAACAGCCGAAGCCGGAGCGCCAGACGCCGCAGGTTCTCAAGACAGAGAAGGCGGTGCTCAATCCCACTTCTTACCAAATCGTGATCGAAACGCAGGGGACGGTCAGAGCGCAGCAGGCAACGACAATCACTCCCTTGGTCGCGGGTACTGTGATGAAGATCCATCCTGCGTTCGAAGACGGTGCCTTTTTTCAAAAAGGTGACGTCCTGCTCGAACTCGATCCCGCAGATCTACGAACCTCCGTTTTTGCCGCAGAGTCCCGCCTGGCCCGCGCGGAGGCCGCCCTGATCCAGGAGCAGGCGAGAGGGAAACAAGCTCGGCTCAATTGGCAGGACATCGGGTATCAAGAGGAGCCATCTCCGCTCGTCCTCCGGGTCCCGCAGCTCCGTGAGGCAGAAGCAAACGTCAGCGCCGCCCTCGCCGATGTGGAACAGGCGAAGCGCAATCTTGATCGCGCCAAAGTCCGCGCACCATTCGACGGCCGCGTAGACAGGCGCCTCGTTGGTCCAGGACAGGCAGTCGGAGCCACAACAGAGCTGGGAGAAATCTTCGGAACCGCCACCGCAGAGATCCGCCTTCCACTGGCTCCCGCACAATTCCCTTTCGTAGACCTTCCTTCCACCGGGGGCGACGCGCCAGTGCCCGTGGTTCTCACCGACGCCCTGGCCGATCCCAGCCAGCCCACCGGGCATCAGTGGAGCGCCGAGATTGTCCGCACCGAGGGCACACTCGATCCTTCCTCCCGCGAGCTTTTTGCCATCGCCCGTATCGATGATCCTTTCAGTCTCCAATCCGATCTGCCGGAGCTCCGCATCGGGCAGCCGCTGCGCGCAGCCATCACCGGCGTGATGCTGGAAGATGTCTATGTCATCCCCCGCACCGCGATGCGCAGCCTCAACCGCATTTTCCTGATCGACAAGGACGACCCGAAAATCATCAGAACAGACATTGTGCCGGTGTGGTCGAACAACGAAGTAATCCTCGTGCGGAACAACCTCAAGCCAGGCGATTGGCTGGCGACATCGCGGCTCCCCTACGCTCCGAACGAGGCACCAGTCGAAATCGTCATACCTCCTCCTGCTCCCGAAGCAGCCGGCCCTGCCACCACTCCTACGTCAAAGGATTCGTGAACCTCAGCCGCGCTTGATCGTTCATGAGCCTCCCCATCTACGAAATCGCAGACGACCTGCGCGCTGCCGCAGTTGCAAGCATCCGCTCGCGGGTCCTCCTAACAGCTCCTACAGGATCGGGGAAATCAACCGCTGTCCCTGGCATCATCGCGGACCTCCCGCAGATCCTAGGCCGCGTGATCGTCATCGAGCCAAGACGGATGGCCGCCCGGCTCCTCGCGGGTTTCGTAGCCGGCCAGCGTGGCAGCAACCTCGGCCAAGAAGTTGGATACGCCGTCCGCTTCGATACCCGCTACTCGTCTTCGACCAAGATTCTCTATCTAACAGACGGCGTCTTCCAGCGCATGCTGCAAGACGATCCAGAACTCACCGGCGTATCCGCTGTCGTCTTTGATGAGTTCCACGAGCGTCGCCTCGCCGTCGATATCGCTCTCGCACGCTGCCTGAATCTTCAGGAAAAACAACGGCCGGACCTGCGCCTTGTTGTGATGTCCGCCACGCTCGAGACCAACCAGCTCGCGGATTACATGGCCCCGGTGAAAAAGCTCGAAGCGGGAGGGCGCACATTTCCCGTTGAGGTGCTGCACCGCCCCCACCAGGCTGCCGCCAACAACCGCAGCGCAGGCCCGCCCCGCGAAAATCCAATCTGGGAGCAAGCTGCCGCCCTCACCCGCGAAGCTCTCGCGATGCCCGACCCGGGCAACATCCTCATCTTTCTCCCGGGCACCCACGAGATCCGCCGCACGATCGAGCTGTTAGAGCAGGCTTCCTCCAGCCGCAGCCATGACATTTTACCGCTCTACTCCGCCCTCGCCCCAGCCGCGCAGGAAGCCGCCATCCGTCCCGGGCCGAGGCCGAAGATCATCGTTTCTACCAATGTCGCGGAAACCTCCCTCACCATCGATGGCGTCCGCACCGTCATTGATTCCGGCCTCGCCCGGATCTCTGCTTTCGAAGCGAAACGCGGGATCAACACCCTCCTGATCAAGAAGATCTCCCGCGCCGCCGCAGACCAACGCGCGGGACGCGCCGGACGCACCGCCCCCGGTCGCTGTCTGCGTCTCTGGTCACAGAACGATCACGCCCGCCGCGATGAGTTTGAGATTCCGGAGGTGCATCGGATCGATCTATCAGAAGCTATCCTCTTGCTGAAAGCCTCGGGCACCGGCGATCCGCGCACTTTCCGCTGGCTCGACGCACCCACCGAGGCCGCTGTCCAACGAGCCGAACGCCTTCTCCACGATCTGCACGCCCTTGATACGGCAGGGCAGCTCACGGAGACGGGAGCTGCAATGGCATCGCTTCCCCTAGAGCCTCGTTTCGCCCGCCTCCTCCTCGCAGGCCGCCAGCTTGATTGCCTTGCCGAAACCGCCTTCATTGCTGCCACCGTTCAAGGTGAGGGAATTTTTGCCAAAGGGAACGCGGGGACCGGCCGCAAGGATTTCATTTTTGCCGACGATCCCTCGGATTTCGCCGGCGAATACCGCGCCTTCGAATCAGCCGAGGCCATGCAGTTCGATCCCCGCCGCCTGGCCCACCTCGGTATCCACGCCCGCGGCTCGCGTGACACCGCGCAGATCTTCTCCCGCCTGCTGGAACTCTGTGACCGCCGCTCGTGGACCTGCGGAAAAATTGATTTCGTCTCCAAGCGCGAAGCCGTCGCCAAAGCGATTCTCACCGCCTTCTCCGACCAGCTCGCGATCCGTCTGAGCCAGGGCAATCTCGCCTGCCGTCTGGTCGGCAACCGCCGCGGAAAGCTCGACGATCAATCCTGCGTCCGTAAAGCGGATGCCTTTGTTGCCTGTGAGATTACGGAGGTTGAAGCGCGGGAGACCACCACCCATCTCCGTCTCGCCACCGCCATCGAACTGCCATGGCTGGAGGAGCTTTTTCCAGACGAAGTTTTCTCCACCGATTCCGCGAACTACGATGAAAGCCGTAGGAGAGTCACACGGCTCCAGCAAAGACGTTTCCGTGATCTGATCCTGGAATCAAAGGAATCGGACCACAACGTGCCTCTCGATGACGCAGCGGAGATCCTCGCCAAGCGCGTCCTGTCAGGTGATCTACTGCTGAAAGAGTGGGATTCACAGGTCGAGCAGTTCACTCATCGTCTCACGTGTTTCTCAAGGTGGATGCCGGAATTGGGTCTGCCGACATGGACGGAAGACGATCGTATCGCAGCCGTCTCGCAGATCTGCCACGGCGCCATCTCCTATAAGGAAATCAAGGACGCCCCCGTCTGGCCGGTCCTCAACGATTGGTTGAGTTCGCAGCAGCGCCACTTGTTGGATATCCATTGCCCCGAGCGGATTCGGCTGGCGTCCGGACACTCCGCTAAGATCACCTATCATCCGGAGAACGACCCATTCATCTCCGCGAAACTCCCCCAACTGGTCGGAACCAACCAGACGCCAACCATCGCCAGCGGCAGAATACCCCTAGTCGTTCACATCCTCGCTCCGAATCAACGCCCATGGCAGATGACCAAGGACATCCCCAATTTCTGGCAGAACGGGTATCCGCAGATGAAAAAGGAGCTGGCAGGGCGCTACCCCCGCCATCCTTGGCCATAGATCCGACAGGCTTATCTTTTGAAGCCGCCCATCAGATATACAACCAGAGCAATGATCAGGATCAGTCCGATCAAACCGCCACCGATGCCCGCGCCGCCGAAGTAAAAGCCGCCGCCTCCGAACAGAAGGAGCAGAATCAGGAGTATAATTAGTAGGTTCATAGCTGGCACTATACCCCGTTTTTTATCGCGCACCTGTTTTTTCTAACATTTTCTAACAATCCTTCAGCAGCCCCAGCGAGCCCACCCCGTTTTCCCGATCGCATTCTGAAGAAACAGGTTGGACCTTCCCCTTGGGATACCCAAACTCCCGCCCGTGAGCGCAAAAAACATTGTTTATTTCGATCTGGAGACACAGCGCAGTCTGAGTGATGTCAGCAACGTCAAGGCGAAGCTCTGCGTCTCCGTCGCCGTCACCTACTCCACCGCCACCGACGAATATCTCGTTTTCGCTGAGCAGGACATGGACGCGCTTTGCGACCAGCTTCTCCGGGCGGATCTCGTGGTCGGCTGGAATCATCTCACCTTTGATTACCCCGTGCTCCAGCCATACGTGCTGCCAAATCTGGAGGAGCAAACGATCAATCTCGACATGATGATCGATGTCAAGGAGCGCATGGGCAGAAGCCTCAAGCTCGACAACGTCGCCTCAAAATCTCTCGGCACGGGAAAATCCGCCGATGGCTTGGATGCGATCCGCTGGTGGCAGGAGCACAAGAAAACTGGCGATTTCGGGCCACTCCGCAAAATTGCCGAATACTGCGCCTACGACGTCAAAGTCACTCGTTTCGTCCACGAATACGGGATGAAACACGGCCACATCAAATACGAAGACCTCGGCCACACGCTTGAGCTGCCGGTGCCGTGGTAATCAGGCACGCATGAAAGCATACCGCCTGTTCCTCGACGCTATCAGACGATCATATCAACCACCCGGACGACCGTGTAGATAAACACCGCGATCAGGGCGACGAGAAAAATTTTGATCGCTAATTCGATGGAAGCACGTGTCATGACGGGGCCGAATTAACCGCTCCGCTCCTTTCCGCCAAGTAAAAACAAGCACCCTCGCCTCATGAAGAGCAGCCGTCTCGTGTTCAAATCCCATGGCAATCCTTCCGATGTGCTGGAGCTGGAGGAGATCGAGCTGCCGCCGCCAAACGACGGCGAAGTCCTCTTGAAGATCGAAGCCGCTCCCATCAATCCAGCGGACCTGAACTTCATCGAGGGTAATTACGGAGTGAAGCCGCCCCTTCCCGCGCACCCTGGAATGGAATGCTGCGCGACGGTTTTGAAAAGCCGCGCCAATAAGTTCAAGGAGGGCGACACGGTTTTCCCCCTCTCCCGGATCGGTGCATGGGCCTCCCACGCCATCACCACATCGGAAAATCTAATTTCGCTACCTCCAGAAATCGACCCGTTGCAGGCGGCTATGCTGAAAGTCAATCCCGCCACCGCATGGCTGTTGCTCCGTCATTTCACCAAACTTCGCAAGGGCGATTGGGTGACGCTGAACGCAGCCAACTCCGGGGTTGGTCAATGCGTTGTTCAGTTGGCGGCCCAAATGGGAATCCGCTCGATCTGCTTTCTGAGAAATTATGATCTAGCCGACAAACTGGTCGCACTCGGCGCAACCCACGTCTTCACGGACAGCCCGACAGGCTTGGAGCAAGCCCGCGCGGCCCTGGGACACCGCCGCGCCAAGCTCGCCTTCAACGCCGTCGGAGGGGATAGCGCGCTACGGCTCCTCAAGCTGCTCGACGAAGGTGGCACTCACATCACATACGGCGCGATGGCTCGAAAGCCCCTGACCATCCCAAACGGTCCGCTGATCTTCAACGACCTGCGGCTGCGGGGCCTGTGGGTGACGAAATGGATCGAACGTGCGGAACGGGTCGAGCTCGAGAAGGTTTATGCCGACCTCGCTCAGGAGGTGCTCGATGGGTCTATGCGTCAGGCGATTGATTCGACCTTTTGCCTGGCAGATTTCAGGGCGGCCCTTGCGCGGCTCGAGGCACCGGGGAGAACCGGGAAGATTCTGCTCGTGGAAAAGGCGGAAAATTAACTTACCGCAGGTTAATTTCACGCTTTGCAAGACCTTTTAAGTTGGTTAATTAATGTTCATGAAAACATTCATCGGCAAACGCGGCTTCACGCTGCTTGAGATGACGGTGGTCATCATGGTGTTGCTTGCCCTCATCGGCACCGGTCTCGGTGTTTCTCAACAATACCAGAAATGGCAGTTAGGCCGGGCCGCCTCGGAGGATCTGCGGACGGTCTACGCCGCCCAACGGATGTTTCTCTCGGACAATCCCACCCAGGACATCGCCACGATAACCGAGGCAAATCTAATCCCCTATCTCCCCAATCGCGCAGCCGCGATGCCAACGGTGGAATCTTCGGACGGAAACCAACTCACGATACGGGTTAACGTGTCACCTCCCGTGCTCGAAAGTAGCCCAGGCGTTGCCTACGACAAATCCCCTGGCGATTCCCTGTGGGAAGTTGATCCATGAAATCAGCCCTCGCCATCTTCCTTTTCCTGAGCGCCGTTCACGCGACCGCCTCGGAGTTCCGTCACGTGGGCGACTACCTGCTGCAGGCGCACTTCAAGCTGTGTGGCGCTGATACCACCCTAATCCCGATCAAATCCATCGCCTTCCGCGTCCATACTGATGGCGTCACGATCCGGGTGTCACCCGAGGGCGACGAGGAGTCCTACACCAGCTTTGACGTCTACCGGTCCGATGGCATCGGGCGGCAGCGCTCCGGCTCCGGTGCCCTCGAAGTCATTCCCGGCGTTCAGGCATCCACCATGGCAGGTGAAACGCTTCGCCACTTGCGTCTCACGAAGGAGTCACTCACGATCACGACCTTCCCTGGCGTTTCCGATCAGACCATCGTGATACACGCGGTCGCGGCCACGCCGCACGATACGGAAACATCTGCCACACCATGAACCCTCTTCCCAAACAAAACACCGCTCAGGAAGGGCCACGGCCGATGCCCAGCCTCCCGCTTGGCTCCCACTCCATCGCCAACCGGCGCTCGGGCGGCTGTCCGATCCAGCGGGTTTATCCGTGGCTCTTGTTCGCCAGCACGACGATTGCCGCCACGTTTTGTCTAGCTTACATCACCAAGCCGGTGATCGTTGCCAGCCCCTCTCTGGATATCATCGCCCCCCCCGTTGCACTAGAAGTGGCGGCAAACTCAACTCCTCCTCCGGCTCCCGCCGCAGAAAAACTTCTTCCTGATCACGGCACCCTCCCCGGCGAGGTCCGGCAAGCGCCCCAGGACACGCCGCCGAGTGCTTCAGCCTCCTCGGATTTTGAGGAAACCAACATCCGCATTCAACACGTGCTCGATGCCGAGAGCCCTTCGGGTGACATCAGCCGGATCGTGATCGACGTGCCTGTGCTCTATCAGAGCCGCAATCTCCACTGGACACAGCAGGAGGCTGCGAATGCCCGCCAGCTCCTCGCTCGGCTCAGCGATTATCAGGAAAAATCCCGTTCGCTGCGCGATGAAGGCGCCGCCCTACAGGAAGCCTGGGACAAGCTGATGGCCTCATCGATCCCGGCGCAGGCGCTCAGAGCCGACAGCCCATCCCTCCCCGGGAACCAGTACAATCCTCTCTCCCCTGGAGCGCCGGTTTCCTCGGATACCATCGAAACCATCAAACTAAGGAGGGCTCAAGAATGAAGATCGAAGCCACCTACCCTTTCCTGCTCACCTGCCTCCTTTGTCTTCCTCTCAAGGCGCAGATTCCCGGCAGCGATGCCGACCAAGGGATCGACCCCGCAGAGATAGAGAAAGCCATAGCGGAGTTCAACCGCCTCAAGGACAACGAGCGGGAGAAAGCCAACGAGGTGACCGTCGTCCTGGATCCGCCTAGCGAAGCGCCGCCCAAGGCTCGCGAGGTAGTCCTTGAAGATGAGCTTCCTGAGAATACCGAGCCCTCTCAGGAAGTGATGGAGCAGCCCGCTGACAAGCCCGTTCTGGTTACAGGCAAACCACCGCAGCAAGCTTCCGAGGCAGACGCCATGGAAGTCCCGGAAACCGAAGTTGCAGTGGAGCCCGAAGTTGAAGCCGATTCCCTTTCAGACTTCGAACCGCTCGAAGGCCAGCAAGCCGAGCCTGCCCTCGAAGAACCGGAGCGGAGCAAACCTGGACTCGAAGTCCGCGTGGAATCCATACGCCAGGGGAGCGGTCAAATCGATCCTGACGACATCCAGCTCAAAGCAAGTTTCCCGGCCAAGCCCCTTTCTGAGGCACCTCCCGGCTGGACCATGAGCCGATCCGAGGACGCTCCAGAATTCAAACGGAATGTGGAGCTCCAGCCCGGCACCACCATTTCCCTCTCCATCCGTCCTCACGTCCTCGAGCCGGCTGCGGATGGCCTAAGCAACTTTGCCATCCGCGAGCCGGGTTTTGAGACCATCAACGGCTATCAACAGAAAGACACCGTAAGCGCCATCCTCGGCAGATCCGTCGTCCAGCTTGACGAGGATTCGAAAAAAATGGGCCAGCTGATCGAAGACCTCCACCTGATCCTCGCCTCCCTTCCAAAACCCGAAGCCCAGCCGGAAGATCCAGCCAATCCATGAGCCCTATCCCTCCCATCCTCTGTGGAACCCTGCTCGCCGCCATGATGGCAGCGGGCTTGAGCCATCACTGGTCGATCCAGGGATTCCTCGCCAATTACGAGGCTGTACCAGTCCGCCTCAGCCCCGCCGTCAGCCCGATGGCGCCCGCACAGCAGCAGAAGATGAGTCCCGAACCACCGTTGGAACTGGCCACACTTACGGCTTCAACTTCGCCTGGTCCTGGAGATATCGAGACCGCTGCGGAAAAGGAATTTTTCAAAGGCCTCGTCGCGGAGATGAAGCAGCTCCGCAACGAAAACCGTGACCTGCTCGACCAGCTCTCCGAAACAAACCGGGAGGTGATGAAACTGGAATTCCGCGTGGATACCCACTCCGAGTCTTTCCGTCCTCTGCCGACTTCAGAGGAGCGCTTGGACACAACCTTCGGCATCGATCATGAGGAGGATATCCCAGGAGTTCTGCCCCCGCGGGCGAATCCGGTTTACCCACTTGAGGAGTGAGCCTTTGTGGGTTCTATTGTCACCCGCCCCTCTTTCTGCCGTGCTGCCGGGACAGGGTCGCGTCACATCCAGAATTATGCGCGTCCTTCTTTCTCTAATCTTGTGCACCGTCTGCGCGCTTGCCGCGCCGGAATGGAAATCCCAGCTTTCCCCGCAAGTTCCTGGTCCTCATCCGACCATCGCTCCCTCCGTCCTCGATTTCACTCTGAGTTGGAAGGGTATGCTGAAAGCTGGCTCGCTGAGGCTCGAATTCGCTCCAGTAGGTGGCAATAAGCCGGGCGTGATGGTGGTGAAGTCCTCCGCATCAAGCCAGGGAGCCGCCGCCGCCATCTTTCCCTACACCCACAGCTATTGGTCCGAGATCGACGCAAAAACACTTGGCTCTCGATTTTTCCACGCAATCGAAGGGGGGGCCGAAGAAAGCGTCGAAACCACCAACCGCTACTGGCGGGACAAAGTGGCCGTTAAAGAGGTCAGCACCACGCTTGAGAACAAAGCCGTCAACACCGAAACCTTCACTTTCCCCCACGGTCCCGCGCGTGACATGATGTCTGCGATCTTGTTCATCCGCAGTCAGACTCTTGCTCCCGGTGAGGAACACACAGTTCTGCTTTTTCCGTTCAAAAGTCCGTATTTGCTAAAAGTGCGGGTCGAGGCGCGGGAAAAACACATGGGCCGGGACGCGCTGCGAATGAGCTTCGCCATGACCAAGATCGACCGAAACACCCATGCCCTCGGCTCTTACAAAAAGCTGAAAAAGCCGGTCACACTCTGGCTCAGCGATGACGCGGACCGGGTGCCGCTTGAGCTGCGGGCCTCGGTTTTCATCGGCGATGTTCGCGCCGTTCTGACCACCCACACGAAGATGCAATGAGCGACCTCCACGTGGTACCTTCAGCAGAAGCAATGATCCGGCTCGGCGGCGAATTCGCCCTCTTGGCAGAAATGGGAGAGGTCTTTGGGCTGACAGGCACCCTCGGCACCGGGAAAACGCATTGGTCGAAGGGCTTCGTCGAGGCCCTGGACGCTGCTGCGGATGTCACCAGCCCAACCTTCGGCATCGTCAACGAATATCGCGGAGGCGCTTTCCCGGTTTTCCACTTTGATTTCTATCGGCTGAAATCAGAACAGGAGCTGATCGCGCTCGGGTGGGATGAATATCTTGATCAGCCGGGCATCGTGATCTGTGAGTGGGCGGATCGCTTTCCACAGCTGATGCCACCACACACCACCTGGCTGATGATCCAGCACCAAGCAGACGGCTCCCGCAGGCTGAGTCGGCTACAGCACGCGCCCCCAGCCATCCAGGAAGACCTTCAATAGGCGGCTCTTGCCACCGACACTGCGGTTCCCGCAACGCTCTTCAAGGATCTCATGGCCGCCATTGGCAAGCCACATGAGGAAAGGGTTGCGCTGATAACAATCACAGCGACAAGATTCATCAGGTTTCTCATTCGCCGCAGTGTTGCACAGGGCGTCACCTCGTCAAGATTTCGTCGTAACACTGCGAATTCACGAACCAAATCCGTAAACCGCGCCACCGTCCTAATCGCACGGTGGGATCGGGACTTCAGTCCTCTCTGATTTTCCCAAGCAAACCATCCACGGACCACCCATTCAGAAGTTATTCACAACCGCCCCCAGAGACGTCCCGGTCCGTCGCCACTTCCCGCCCAGAGCTTGAACGGCCGCCACCTGCAAGACAAAACACTTTTTCAGGTTGTGAATAACCTGTGATTAAAACGCAGGTTACCCCTAAGAGACGCGCAATCCATTGCAGCTCAACCACTTACGGACCTACTCACGGTTTCTCACTGACATCACTTTGTGAACAAGTGGCCGGATCCATGCATCCTGTTCATACACGCGCGCCCCTGCCATCACGGCTTCCATTGCCCGATGTTCAATAAGGGAAGGCCCGGAAACACGGATTCCCACAACTTGTTCACAAGTCGCACGCTTCAACCCATGGCCTTTTCCATGAGGCTGTTCATGCGCCGGATGGTCTCCCGCGCGTCATCCAGAAGCCCGGCCGAAATCAATGCGTTGTCTAGGAGTTGCGCCGCCACCAGTTTCGCCACCTCAGGCTGCTGATCGCGGGCCTCGGACAGCTTTTTGACCAGCGGGTGGCGTGGATTGATCTCAAGCTCCACTTTCACCTCATCTTTGAAATTTTCATCCATCGCCTTCATCATCTGCCGCACCTGTGGGCTCATGCCATCTTCAGGCACCAGCGCGATCACGGGGCTGTCCACGAGGCGCTTTCCGCCCGAAACCTTCGTCACCGAGGATCCGAGTTCCGTTTGCAAAAACTCACAGAGCTTCGAAACCTGCTCCTCAGAAAGTGCCTCGCCTTCGTTTTCCAGCTCCTCAAGCTCGACACCGGAGTGACGGATGGATGCCAGCTTCTTGCCTTCGAACTCTCCCAACGAATCGACCACGTATTCGTCAACCGCATCCATAAAATAAATCACCTCAATGCCGCGTGCCTTGAACGCCTCGATATAGGGGCCGCTCTCGATCTGATCCCGGTTCTGCCCCACCAAGTAATAGATGGTTTCCTGCCCGTCCTTCATCCTGCCAACGTAATCGACCAAGCCACAAAGCTCGCCGCCTTCCGTCATTGAAGTTTCGACCCTCAGCAGCTTTGCCAGCGCCGCTTTGTTGCCGTAGTCAGTCGCGATACCTTCTTTGAAATAGCGCTCGAATTTTTTGTAAAACTCACGGTATTTCGTCGGATCGGCTTCCGCCTCCTTTTCGAACATTTTGATGATCCGCTTGCTGATCACGCCGTTGAGCTTCCGCACCAGCGCACTGTCCTGCATGGTCTCGCGGGAAATGTTGAGCGGCAGGTCCGCGCTGTCGACCACACCCTTCACGAACCTCAGCCATTCCGGCAGAAGCCCCTTTGGCTCCGAATCGATCAGGACCTTCTTGCAATACAGGGCTACGCCGCCCTCCACCTTTCCAAAGCCCATCTTTTCTGGATTCTCGCTCGGTGTAAAAATCAACGCGTTGATTGTAATCGGAGCGTCGGCGCTGAAATGCAGGCGGTAGCTTGGTTCGTCGAAGGCTTTACCCGCGAATTGATAGAAGGCCTTGTACTCCTCTTCCGAGATCTCGGACTTGCTCTTCAGCCACAGTGCTTCCACCTCGTTCACACGCTTTCCTTCCAGAAGGATCGGGAAGCCGACGAAATTGCTGTAGCGCTCGATCAGTGACTTGACCCGATACTCCTCGGCAAACTCCGCACTCGCCTCGTTAAGGTGCAACACGATTTTCACTCCGCGTGGCAGCTCCTCCACCTCCTCCACCTCTTCGATCTCGTAGCCAGTTTTGCCGTCGCTTTCCCAACGCAGATTCTCCGCGTCCTCTTTCCAGGACCGACTGAAAACCTCCACCTTGTCCGCCACCATGAAAGCGGAATAGAACCCGACACCGAACTGACCGATCAGGCCCGCCGGGCTCCCGCCCGAAGCCTTCATCTGCTCCAGGAACGCCTTGGTTCCCGAATGGGCGATTGTGCCCAGATTCCGGACCAGCTCCTCCCGGGTCATGCCCACGCCCCGGTCGGTCAGCGTGATCGTCTTGGCCTCCTTGTCCATCTCCAGCGTGATCTGGAGCTCGTCCCCAGAGTCCTTGAAATGCTTCTCCGTCCCCTCGAGGTGCCGGACCTTCTCCATGGAATCCGACGCGTTGGAGATCAGCTCCCGCAGGAAAATATCCTTATCGGTGTAAAGCGAGTGCACCACCAGATCCAGCAGCTGTTGGATCTCGGCTTGAAAAACATGCTTCTCTGTCGTCATTTCGCTCATATTGATTAAGTGGAAAATTTGTTGGCTGCGAAGTAGCCCATTCCCCACCCGCTTGTCAAAAAAAAGCGCTACGGCGCGCCGCGTCACTCACTTCTCAAGGCCCACCGCCCTCATGCTCGAGCGCGACCAGCTTTCAAGAGCCCCGGAGGTCCGCCTCAAGAGTCGGCGCCAGAAGCTCTCGCAAAATCGGCAGGTCCGCTTCCGCCCAATCCAGCGCCACAAGATCCGACAAATCGCACCAGCGAATCTCCGCATGCTCGATTGCCTCCGGCTTCCCCTCTGTGGTCTCGCACCAGAACGCGGACAGCCTGATCGACACGCGGTCGTCCTTCCACAACACCACCTGATCAAATTTTTCTCCGACAGTCACCACGATGCCGAGTTCCTCCATCAATTCTCGTGCGAGCGCCTCCTCCGCCGACTCACGGGCGTTCACCTTCCCACCTGGAAACTCCCAGAGCCCGCCGAGATGTCGGTCGAGCCCACGCCGGCACGCGAGGATTCGTCCGCTCCCGTCTCTGATCACCCCGCACACCACTTCGGTCATCCCAACACTCTCGCCACACCACAACCCTCTCGGCAACTGGTAAAAAGCTACCTTCAACCCAAATCCTCCGCTACGGAGCGCAGCGGCTGACGGCAGCGTCCAACGCCCGGACCGCCATCTGGTGGTGATCCTTGACCCGCAGCCGGTCCGCTGGAACAGGAAGATCATCCGCCACAGCCACCAGCTTCGCAGCGTGATAGCGCAGCACCTGGCAGTCTGAAACGCGATGCAGACGAGGTGCCAGCCCGCCTATTACGTCCAGCAAGCGCTGCAGTATCTCTGGATTGTGGGCACCGTACACCTGGATCTGCCCAAAAGACATCTCCACCATCTCATCGAAGGTGAGAGGGCAGCAGATCGCGCGCAGTCTGCCCTCCTCATCGTGGCGGTGTGGCTCAGGCATCACGCTGTTAACAGCGCCTCTCAGGCAGGCCCCCAGCCAGTCGATACAGGTGAACGCGGTGAACGGCTCGTTGATCCCAGGCGAAAGCGCGTGCGCTCCGATCTCCACCAACTGCTGGATTGGGTAAAGCGGATCCTGGTGCGGCGTCCGGTGCCGACCCAAAACGAAACACGAGACGATCTCTTCTTCCAGCTCCTTGCTCATCCTTACCGTCGGAAGCACCTTGACTGCAGGCGAGCCGGTGGTGACAAAATTTCCCGGACGTTTCTCCAGCTTCATCAGGAGATCGTGAGTCACTGCCAGCTCCATCAGCTTGGCATCATTCACCCGCTGCAGGTATCCGCTGTGCTCCAGCTCCACAGTCCACGCCCACTCCCACTCTTCCTCGGGAGGCGGCATGTCATCCCCCTTTTCCGGCTGCGCCTCTCCGACGGGTTTTGGAAACCATTGCGGCAACATCCGGAAAAAATCGCCTCCCACGTCCGCAATCAGATTGTCCGCTTGGATCGCCTGAGAAATATGGTGGATAAAAAAGATCAACACCGCCAACGAGGCGACAGTCAGGAGCAACCCAATGTTTACCGCGAGGTATGGCACGAAGCTGATCTCCTCCACCGAACGCACCGTCCGCAGCACCACCAGGCAATAAATGAACGTGGCTATAAACGTTCCAAGCGTCACCTGCACCCCACGGTCCGAAGTAAAATTCCGCAAGACCCTTGACCCGAAGTGGGACGCGCTCTGCGCAAGCGTCGTGATCGTGAGGGAAAAAACAATGGAGGTAACCGTAATCAGCGAGCCCGCCACCGTGGCCATCGTCGTTCTTGCTCCATCGGAGCCTCCAGCCCAGAACGACCTCCGGTCCCCCATCCAATCCTTCGCGAGCTGTCCGTCAAGATACACCACGCCGAACGCCATCAACCCTGCGCTGACCGTCATCATCGCAGGGATGAACCAGAACGTATCGAACAAGGTGTCGCGGAGTTTGATTAGACTGAGCTGCATAAAATCTAACAATACACGGCTTGCAGGTATTCTCAAGTTTCTCCCCCGGCCGCGGAAGCTGCCACGCCCTGTGAGCTTGCTCAATCTCTACGCTTGCCCAGCCGCCAAAAAGCCGTCATCTTTCCCACCTCGCCGGGGTGGCGGAATTGGTAGACGCGCTTGACTTAGGATCAAGTGAGCTAGCTTGTGCAGGTTCGAGTCCTGTCCCCGGTACTTTTTCTTTCCTCCGGCTCCAGCCGACAAAGAATGATGCCGTAAATTCCTTACAGCTTTTTGAAAGACGTGACGGAGTATCCGCGAGGACCACGGCCTACTTGATAAGCTCGACCGAGCCGTCGTGCAGCGAGTAAACCGCACCCACGATCTTGATCTCTCCATCCTCCTCCAGCTCAGCCAGCACGGGGCAGCTCGCCATCAGAGCGCGGAGGCGCTACGGCTCCACGGACCCGTTTGGGCGGCTAAAAAGTAAGCGTAGTCTGCAGCGCCTTGCACAGGTTGTTGCTCCGCCCGTTTCAAAAGAGTCATAGTTTTCAGATCTATGACACCTATGAAGTCAGGCTGCCATTCCCTACGGCTTGCCGCTGCGGGCTTTGAGCCAGTTGGC
>JBGTDO010000060.1:0-39795 GCA_041748235.1 Akkermansiaceae bacterium
AACCGCTGGCCCGGTAGGCATCCACCATGACTTTCTTCTGTTCCGGAGTGTAGCGCAGGCGACCCTGTCGGTCGGTCTTCAAGATGGATTCGTTCATAGGTGTCATAGGTTGGTGAACTATGACGCCTATGAAATACGCCGGCCAGAATCTTCAAGCGGCGCTACAGACCCCGCTTACCTTTCATCCACGCGATGCTCCAAACCGCAAACCACGCCTATCTGATGAGCCTTAGCCCATCTAGTAATGAACGATGCCCAACGATGAGGCACCGAAACTTCGGGTAGAACGAGAAGATCAATTCTCTGTGTGGGATTCCGAACTCCGAACCTAACAACATCATTGAGAAGCTGTGACAGCGACTTCCTACGCTGACGCGATACATTGGGATGTCCTTCTATGCTCTTAGTAATATTTTTTTCGCTAACCACGAGATGACCAACGGCAACGCGTAACTTTTCGTGTAAATCAGGAGTCCCTGCACCAATGGAAATTTTTCGGAAATTTGTCATTTCTTTTTCCTTCTTGTAATTCTTTTCGAATCTGTGCTCGAAATATCAGGATGAGGGGATCCATGAAACATTTCGTAAACATCATTGGCCGCACCAATGAGATCTTTACGTGTCTGTGCAGCGCAATCTGAAGACACAAAACTCAGGCACTCATCAAAATGGACAAATCTCGGAGAATTCATCGCCTTCGTCGAATTAATCGTTAGTTCCGAGGCTCCCATCGGGTTCGCAAAGCTCCCCTCAAAATCGGTATAATTTATAAGTGGCACGGCAACTAGATGATGGCGGATCAAATTCGACTCCCTCCACTTCCTTGAAAAACCGAAGAAATCCTCTTCGCCGGTAACTGCAAAGCCGATATCGGTACATAAATCAAGATGTCCAAGAAGAGTTTCCCTAAGTTTGATTGCAACATCGTTACTAATTTCTCCAGTGTCAGAGAACTTTTTCGTGCTCTGGATCCGGTAGATCTCCTCGCGCATTTCTTCCTTAAATTTCAGAGCCGCGTCTCTTGCTCCTGCTACCACAAAAAGGCCGATCACACGTTCCCAAAGATCCCAGAAATTAATTGCGTTACTCCCCTTGAAAAACTTGAACAACTCCTCTCTCAATTCTGAATCGAGACCCTCCTCAGTCATCAAGTGGAGTTGTGTTTGTTTTGCCAAATGCACCGCTAGCGACCAACGGTTAGCCGCGATCGCCTTTACGCTACGGAACTTATTCACTGATCCCTCATACAAAAGATCATACGCGACTTGAGCTAGTGGGCTATCGTCTTCTTCAACGGGCAGAAGAGCAAAGTCACTAGCGTTCTCTTCTAGTTGCTTTTGAAATTTATCCAGGCCAGCAGTCGAGTGGTCGGCGTCAAAGAATTGGACGACACATTTTTGCTGCTGCAAATAGAGACCTGGGCGAGAACAAAGCTCGAAGCGTTCGGCCTCAGGCTGTTGAGTATCGTAAGCGATTACACCTGCTTTTTCTAAAAGCTCTTCCAAGAGACTCTTTATCGGATCTTCTTCCTCTGGTGGCTCCCGAAGCGGGATCACCAGCAATATGTCGTCAACATACCGCCCGTAATAAGCGGGCCGGACAGACCCGAGAACAGCATCATCAAACGCTTTCAGATACCAGTTGGCAATTACTGGCGATGCTGACAGCCCAATGGGCAAACAGGTTGCAGTTTCTGGAAGATCTGGATGTGTGATGGCAAGAAGAGGTTTCAGCGCCTTACAATACGTTTTGCAGATTTCCTCGATACATCGGAAAAGCCTCCCGCCGATCATCTGCTCTTCCATGAAAAATATTTCGATGGGATTAGTCGGTTCTCGTCTTGCGATTTGTTGCCGCAGGAAGTCCCAGTCCATTTCTATCCTATAGTAATACTCTTGGACATCCAGGCCGATAAGACAAACGCTCTGGCCGTCCTTTTCAAGAAGATCTCTCGCTTTCTGAATACCATCATCTCGCCAGATCGAGATCTCCGATCAGCCTTACATCCTAGGGCTTTGTGTCAATTCCTCGCCTGACGTGCCTTCGAATCATCATTTTCTCGTCAAAATCATTGCCGAGCCCGGCATCACTTGGAACTGGTCCCAATTGCGCCTTATCGACACCACCGATCGGATTTCAGTACTCTTTTTTACAGTCGACGAGATTCTCTCCAAAGATCCGGACGTCGAGATCATCGGTTATCCCAACAGTAGTCCATTCTGAACACCCGGCAGCCGGAGCGGATCTATTTTACCTCAGGTCGATTCCCGCCACATCTTTCGCGGCCTTGACGATGGCGGCATGCAGGGCTGGATTTTGAATCACAGTCAGCTTGTCCACAAAGTGCAGAGACTTGATACCCTCATCGTGAAGCAACTGGTATGGCACCCGTAAAAACACCTGATAGACGAGCAACTGGCCTTCCACGCCGCCGCCTTTAAGGTTTTCGATCTGCTCCAACAAAGGACGCAGCAGCAGCCCCTGCGGTTGATCGTCGTCTGGCGTTGGTGAGGCAACGACCGGCTTGGCCGCTGCCACCTGGGCGGGATCCGGTTTCTGCCATAGCCATCCGTTCGTGGCCGAGGAGGTGGTTTGTTGGGGCACGATCGTTCCCAGGCGCAGAGCAACGCCTTCTTGAGTGGGCTTGGCCGGTAAAGCGGGTGTCGCGACGGTCGGCCTATTCTCCACAGGACCAATTTTGCCGATCGCAGCCTGTGGAATCGCTTTAGGAGCGGTCTTGGCAGCCTCGCGTGCCTTCTCTCTTGCGGTATTGTAGTCCTTCCAAGAAAGCAGATTTTGGCGCACCAGCTTCTCTGCGAGCAGCCGCCCGAGTGCTTCCCGAACCTGGTCGGAACTCTGGCCCGTCAGTTTTTCCAATTCGAAAGCGGAAGTCGGCTCGCTGGATTCTACCAACTCTGCGGCGACGTTCCAGACTTCGGTAGGAAAGGTAAACCCAGCCGCACGTTTCTCAAAATCAGCGGCGAGTTGAAAGCGGCCAGGAATCGCGATATTCATGTCAGTGATGTGGATGATTATGAGCTAAGTCCGACCAGCAGTTGGGCGGTGTGGTCACGCCAAGTAAAAGGCAGCCGGAATGTCATAGGCGGCTGCACGAGCGTCCGCTCCATGCTGGAATCTCCGGTCGCGAGCGCCGGATGTATCAGCAGACGCTCTCCAAAACGCTCCCGGGCATTTGCCGCCACCGTATAGGCGACCTCACCAGTGATATCGAGGCGGTAGGCCTCATCCCCGCTCGGCTCTTTCAACGCCAACAGCAACCCATCCACGACTCCTTCCGGAAGACTCAGGCAGACCCAACCGTTCAGAGGACCCTCAATGACGATGAAGCCGCTGTATTTGAAGAGCGACAGCCGCCCCAGTTCGATCGTAGAAGCGCCGAATACGGGCGAAGTCCCACTGATAGTGGCAATGCACTTGGTCGCCAGTTTCACGAAAACTGCTAGGTCCGATGCATTGAGAACTGGGGTGGGGTTCATGGCTTTTGGGTGGAGTCAGACTTAACAAGAGTAATGAGCACCCGTGAGGAATACGACTGCCACTCGATGGGAAGGATATAACACGGTGCCCCATTCGCGGGTCGCACCGAATCATTGCTGCCGGAGAGCAGAAATGGAGTGGAAATCATGAAGCCTCCGCCCAGTTCCTCCCTGGCGTTGCCGGAGAAGATGTTGGCGATCTCGCCCACGAGTTCTCCACAGATGTGGTCGCTGAGGTCGTCTTCTCCTAGCAGCGGCAGCAGGGCGTGCAATTTGGCACGCGACGCGGTGTAATAGATGTTGCCACGGTACGTGCCGGAAATGCCGATGACGGCAGAGAAATCCAGAGCCACTTTTTCATCCTCCTGACCGAGGAAAGGGGTTCCTAGTTCCGCCGGTTGATCCGTCGTCGTGGTGAAGTAGCGGATGATACCGGTGGAAAAAATATTGAGAAGGGATTCGTCCATGCTATGATAGAGGGAGGGGTTGGGTTTCCGGTCAGTCGGTCAAAATGTCCTCGATTGCGGCCTGCAGGCTCTGAACGGTGATTGGCTTGAGCAAAAATCCGGAGGCTCCCCGTCTTACCGCTTCTACCGCCGTGGGTTTGTCTGCCAGCGCCGAGACGACGAGGATGATGGCTCCGCTGTCTATTTGCAGAATCAGTTCAACCGCAGTTAATCCATCCATGTCGGGCATGGTAATGTCCATCGTGACCACATCGGGCCTGAAGGTTTTGAACTCCTCAACAGCCAGGCGGCCATTACTGGCGAGGCGGATTTCTTCAAAGCGGTCGGAGACCAGATTGCGCTCGATGGCACGCCGCATGATCAGGGAATCGTCAACAATCAGAAGTTTCATGAAGGTATGTAGAGTCGGAATTCACAGAACTGCCCAGGCTCGGTGAGCACCTCGATGCAGCCGCCAGCGGAGTCTACGAACTTGGTTTTGACGATATCCATGCCGACTCCGCGGCCGGAGTGGAGGTCAGCGTCTTCGGTGGTCGAAAAGCCGGACGCGAAGATGCATTGGATGATTTCCTCGTTGCTCGTGGACTGTCCCGGTGACAGCAGGCCGACCGTCTCGGCGCGTTCGCGAATGCGCTCAAGGTCGAGTCCGCCACCATCGTCTCGGACCGCCAAACCATAGACGCCCGGTGCGGGCCCCGGCAGCGCGTAGATCGAGAGCTGGGCGAAGGCAGGCTTGCCAGCGGCCTTGCGGATTTCAGGAGGCTCAACGCCGTGTGCCACGGCATTACGAATAAGCTGCACCAGCACGTCCCGGATAAGATCCGTGCGGCCATGGGCGAAGGCGTGGAGCGCGAATTCATCCACCGTGAGGCTGGCTGACTTATCGAGGTCACCGGCGACGCTCTCGGTGAGTTTACGAAGCTGTTCAGCCAGGGCTGAGGTCGGCGCCTCCTGGCGCGGAGCACCGCCTCCGATGTTGAGATTACTGCCCAATTGATTCCGCAGGTTCTGAAGATCTGTAAGATTGCCACGCAAGCCGGCTTGGGCGATCACGACCGAGAGGAAATCGTCACCCGTGAGCGTTTTGCGCGAGAGCAAATCTTTGATCTTGGTTTCAAATTCAAAGGCGGCCCGCTGGAAGTAGGTCAGTTTCAGCAGGGCTGCGTTGCCGTTGAGATTGTGGACACTGCGATAAACAGTTTGAAGGCGCTCGCGCAGAACATCATTCCGCCCGCCGGAAGCAGCGAAATCCTCGGCGCGGAGGGTGTTGTTGATCGTTTCCAACTCCTCAGTGGCTAGCGTAACGAAGGCTTCCACCTCCTGATGAGGCACATTCACGATACTGAGCAGAACCTGCATTTCGCGCTCCTTGGTTTTATCTGCCTCACGGAGCTGGGTCTCCAGTTCGATTTGCTTCGTCACGTCCCGCACAGCGACGAACAGGCGGTCCACCTTGCCGCCCACCACGATGCGGCGGAAGGAAAAGCCGAGGTAGCGGGTGATGAAGCCACCTTCCGGATTGGGGAAATTCACCTCTATGTCAGTGAGCGGATTGACGCTCAGCACGGTCCGCTCTTTTCGCGTGGCGTCGAACAGCAGGTCGAAAAAGTCCCGCGAAGTTTTGTACATCTTCTCCGACAAATAGAGCTTCAGGATGTCATAAAGATTCTCACCGGCAAGTTCCTGCTGGCGTAGGATGACGGGGGCCTCACGCGAATGATAATCGCCGATGATACCTGCCTGGTTGATGAGGAAAAGACCTTCCTGCACCGTTTCCATAATCCGGTCCGTCTCCGCTTGGGCGAATGCTAGGGACGAAATCTGTTCGCCGTAGGATTTTTCCAGCTCAGTCAGCGCGTTCTGGGCTTGCTGGTGTTGCTGTGCGAGGCGGTTAAACAAGAAAAGTGCCGGAATGAGGACGAAACTGATGGAGGCAAGGCCGATGAGAATGTTCCGGATGGCACCGAGGGAGCCAACGTCAGTTTGGCCTGCGGCCTCCGCAATGCGGGAGGTCACAATACCGATCCCCACTAACGATCCGATTAAAACGACGGCCAGCAAAATATACCCACCGATGATGACTCGTGGGTCGATAGCGTCATGGCCAGGCTCGCTCTGAGTAAGGTTTTTTTTGTCCACGCGATAATTCACGGATTAGGATTGTCCACTTTCCCGAATAAAAGCCACAAAAATTTTGCCCCACTGGAGAAAAATCATTGAGAGGTGGTTTTCTGCTTGTACTACATGTCCAATATTGGAGGCCGGGTTTGCCATCGTGAATGCGGACACAGCCGCTGGGTTGGAAGCATAGGATCGATCGGCCGCAGTCATTCCAAACTTACGATTTCCGCATCAAGAGGTGCCAGTTCTGTTTCGATCAAAAGCCTTCGACGATGCGAACTGTGAGAAACCCGACGCACTTGGGCTCTTCCGGCCACCCTGTTTATACCGTTTCACTTACTTTAAAGCTTGCTTTACCCTCCCAAATCGCATGATTGTCTATCTCCAGCTAGATTAATCCATGAGTGCAAACCCCACACCGTCCGACGAAAATCCTTCGAGTCAACCCTTGGAAACCTCTTTAGCCGCGTGGGAATCTGCGAAGCGGCTAGCCCACCTCCTTTATGATCGTGGTTCCTACCAAGAGGCTGCGGACCTTATCTGGGGGGTCGATGAAATCCCGAGCATCGATATCGAGCTCGCCTTCGCAGCGCGGATTCTCGCCAAGGCCAGTCCAAGGAAGGCGATCCGCCTGCTTTCCTCTCTGCTGGAACTCAACCGCGGCAAAGCAGTGCAGAATCTCGGCCTAGCAAACGCGCTGCTCCACCATGGCATGGTGCTGCAGGCCGCTCGGTTCTACGGTGCTGCGCTAGAGGCGGATCCGTCTCTAGGCAACCCGGATCTTGAGCACTTCATTCTCTGGATCGACGATGAGGAAAGGCTCTGGGGCGACTTCAAACGCCGCCGTCCGCAACTCGGCGAACTCCCTTGGATGCGCGACACAAAAATGGCGATGACACTCACGAACCGGATCAGCCTCCATACCACGCCGATCAGGCTGCCTAGTCTGAAGCCCGCCGCAGGGGAAGAGCTGAAAAACGATTTCTATGTGCAGGAACCGCAGAGAGGCATGCTGCCCACCCCGCCACCTGCAGTGACCATTCCGATGGATCGAGTCGATCCCAAGCACCGGCGCTTCGACTCCGAAATGGGTGCGACAGGTGAATCGACTGCGACGACCGAAGCAGCTCCCGTCGCGCCACCAACTGTTCCAGTGAGAAAAGAACTCGCGAAACCGAATTTCAACTTCGGCAAAAAGTAGAACCGGATCGAAGATCCGTTTGGGCCGTTTCTCTGGATGGCAAATCCCACACTGGGGTCATGACCTCTCCATTTCGGATCGGGGATGCTCTCCTCCTCCTCAGCTACACTCTACTAGCCTTGCCTCTTGCCTTAGGAGCGTCTGTGGAAACTGCCTTTGACGTAGCAGCCTTCCCAGATCGTAGCCGTCCACGCCCTCGAGCCGGAGGTGTCCGCAGAGTAGCGTCCGGAGACGGTAAAAAGGCAGATAGTGGTCGTCCTCCAGCAAGGCGCGGCACGCGGCGAATTCACCGAGGACCACGCCCCAGTCTTCGTGCTTGAGCAGCAATTCGCGAAAATCCATTAGCACATCCCACTGCTCTGCGGGCGTCTGCGGAAAGAGCTCTTCCACAATTCTGGCTGCTGTTTTGCGCCACGGACTCCTGTTTTCGATCGACTTCGTCATTCGGATGCCCGGATACTACATTAATGAGAACAGATCGCAACAAAGAAATCAATATTGCGTTACCGCGCTACTCTCGTCCGCCGCTTCATGCTCGGGGACAGCACTGACAATCTCGCGGATTTTTCGGCAAACCTCCTCCCATTGCCGTTCGGAAAATTCGAGTGGTGCCGACATCTTCGCCCGGAATCTCGCCAAACGCCCTCCCGCTTCGTCCAAAAGGTGCACCGGCAGCTCGCGGATCCGCCGGTTCACGCCCTCGGCTGATTCGGTCTGATGGCAGATCATCGCTAGGTCATTGCCAGCGGCTATGGCCAGCTTCGCATCCTCGCCGCGTCCGTAGCGGTTTACGATCGCCCCCATGTCCAGATCGTCCGTCATCACCAGGTGTTTGTCGAAACCAAGCTGGTCACGCAGCAAGCCGGTCACGATCCGCTTTGACAGCGACGCCGGAAAGATAGTATCCAAGCTTGGGAACATCACATGCGCCAGCATCACTGAATCCAGCTCAGGCATCAATGCTGTGTAGGGGATCACATCTTCCTTCATGATCTCTTCCAAAGTCACATCGGAAAACGGCAGATCCTCGTGCGGATCCGATTGGGCGCGGCCACAAGCCGGAAAATGTTTCCCGCAACCAAGCATCCCGCGCTTCCGCGTCCACCGGTTCCACATTCCAGCCCGGTTGATTACATCTTGCGAATCCCGACCCCAGCAGCGCTGCCGCAGCGCGTTTTGCAGCCCCGGGAAATGATCCAAATCCAGCACCGGCGCGAAATTTAGATTCAGTCCCAACATCCGCAGCAGCCCCGCCGTCGCCTCCCCAGCCCGCGCAATCTGTTCGGGCCCGGGTTTCGCCGCAAAGGCCCCGGCGGAAGGCAGCGCCGGGGCGATCTCCCTCGTTCGCGTCACCCTCCCGCCTTCTTGGTCGATCGCAAGAATCGGCTCCTCATCGCAAAGACTGCGCAAATCGTCCGTCAGCTTCCGCGTCTGCCTCGGGCTCACTATGTTTCTGGTGAACAAAATGAACCCAGCCGGCTGCAAGCGCCGGAACATTTCCGCCTCAGCGGGCTCCAGCTCCGGCCCCTTCACTCCCAGCAGCAACAGCGATCCATCCATCCCCACCAGCAAAACCAACCACCCGCACCTGTCCAGCACCGAAATCCCCTACCGCCTCCTTTCCTAACCATCGACAAACCCGTTTCCATCGTTCAAAGCTCCCGCATGCGCCTCGCCGACACGTTTGCTTCCCTGAAAAAACAGAAACAAAAAGCTTTCATCGCCTACGTCGCCGCCGGAGATCCGTCCTTCGACCAGTCGCTCGAGATCATGCACGCCCTCGCTGACATCGGCGCTAATATCATCGAGCTAGGTCTCCCTTTTTCCGATCCTCTCGCAGATGGGATCGTAAACCAGATGGCGGCCGACCGCGCCCTAAAAGCTGGCATGAGCACCCGCCGCACGCTCGATCTCATCCGTGCGTTTCGTAAACAAAACAACGAGACCCCGATCGTCCTCTTTACTTACCTCAACCCGATCTTTACTTACGGCTTTCAGGACTTTCAAAAAGACGCCGTGGAAGCCGGAGCAGATGGCATCCTGCTTCTTGATCTGCCGCCCGACGAGGCATCCCTCAGCGAGGAGCTTTCCGAAAACTGCGGCCTCTCGCACATCCGCCTCATCGCCCCCACCACCCCTGCCAAGCGCGTAAAACTCCTTGCCCAGCAGTCCCAAGGCTTCATCTACGCCCTCTCCCGCACCGGCGTCACCGGTGGGCACTCAGCGCCTTCCGCCGTCAGTATCTCCTCCCAAGTCGCCGCAATCAAGCAGCATACCGACACCCCGGTATGCATCGGCTTCGGCATCTCCACCCCTCAGCAAGCCGCCGAGGTCGCCAGCGCCGCCGACGGCATCATCGTCGGCTCCGCCATCGTCAAGCAGATCGAGCAAAATCCAGAAAACCCTGTCCAAGCAGTGCGTGACTTCACGCTCCCGCTGATCCAGGCGATCCGCTGAACCAAGGTCTCTGAGATGCCTTCACCATCAAGCTCGCAATATGCGCCAAACTAACGAACATTAACGGCGCATCGTAAAGGTTCCTTGGCGATCCTAGCGGTTCACCTTCTTCCGATCCGCCTTGTCATCCACCCGCGCCCGCACCACCTTCCGCCACCTCTCACGATCATGCTCCTCCACTTTTACAAAATGAACGGTGCCGGCAATGACTTCATCGTCATCGACAACCGCGACCTCTCAATCTCACTCGACGAAGACACCATCGCCGCCCTCTGCGACCGCCACCGCGGAATCGGAGCCGATGGCCTACTCGCCGTCGAGCCCGCCGAACACGGAGCCGATTTCAAATTCCGCTACTACAACGCCGATGGCGGAGAAGCGGAAATGTGCGGAAACGGTGCCCGCTGCTTCGGCTTTTTCACAGCCCACCTGTCGGATTCCGACGAAGTCCCGACCCGCGTCACCTTCGAAACCATCGCTGGCACCCTCGCCGCAGACATCATCGGCGATGAGGTCCGCATCGCCATGTCCGAGCCCAAGAATCTCGAACTCGACACCCCCGTCAACATCCCTGGCTTCACGGGACCGCTCCATTTCATCAATACTGGGGTGCCTCACGTCGTCAGCTTTGTTGAGGATCTGGAGGATACCAATGTGTTCACCCACGGCTCTGCAATCCGCAACCATCCACACTTCGCCCCCGCCGGTAGCAATGCCAACTTCGCCCAGGTGCTCGCGCCGGACCACATCGCCATCCGCACCTACGAACGTGGCGTGGAGGACGAAACCCTCGCCTGCGGCACCGGCATGGTAGCCTGTGCTCTAATCCACCACCTTCTGACCGGAGCGGAATCTCCCATCAAGGTCGATGTCGAAGGCGGGGACACCCTTTCCATTGGTTTCGAAAAAACAGGCGAGCACACCTTTGCCAACGTTACCCTTACCGGCCCCGCTGACTTCGTCTTCGAAGGAGAGATCGAGATCTGAACTCGGCACCTCCCGAAAATCAGGAAGGCCAATTATATAACTGATTTCAATAATACATATCGAAAAAAAATTCTTCTCTGTAGGTGCGAAATATGCTGAAGTCCGCGCGATCTTTCTCAACCCCCGACTCGATCCTTTCATGAAAAAGCTACTTCTCCTCTGCCTGCTCGCTCCCGCCTTCGTCTCCTGTGGTACCATGATGGGCGTGAAAGCCACTGCCGCCAAGGCCACCAGCAGCGTCAAAAATTTTTCCATCGCCGATCTCCGTCCTTCCTCTGTCGACGTTGTCGAGGTGCGTGAGAACGAACTGAAAGAGCTGCCTCTCGGCAGCGAACGCGTTGCCGCATTTGATCAAAGCCGCGAGCGCACTCTCGCCGCTACCAGCCGCAAGCGTTCCAACTGGTCCTTCGCCCTCCCTACCAACTTCAAGGAGCCTGCTCTCCCGCCGATGATGGACATAGAGGTCGATGGTTCGCTCCTGCCTCCAAGGTCCTAGAGCGAGTTCAGGTGGAGCTGATAGATTCGCATCTCCATCCTTGCCCATCTCTCGCTTTTCTCCGAAAACAGCCGGAGATGAAAATACTTGTTGTAGGTAAAGGCGGCCGCGAGCACGCACTGATCCATACCCTCTCTCTTTCCCCTCTCAAGCCTGAGCTCTTTTCCTTCCCCGGCAGCGACCCCATTTTCCAGATCGCCCAGGCCACCACGGCGACCGACCTTCCATCCCTGATTGCATGGATGAAGGACAACCAAATCGATCTCTGCATCGCCGGCGAGGAATCTTACCTGGTGACGGGCGCGGGCCTCGCCAACCTCTGCGCCTCCAACGACATTCCCTGCTGGGGTCCGCCCAAGGAATCTGCCCAGCTTGAGGCCAGCAAGGAATTCGCCAAGGATTTCCTCCTCCGCAACGAGATCCCTACCGCCGCAGCAACCGCCTGCGACTCCCTCGAATCCGCTCTCGCGGCCATCAACGGGAAATACCCGACCGTCCTGAAATTTGACGGACTTGCAGCCGGAAAAGGCGTCGCTGTCTGCCCGGATGAAGCTTCGGCAGAAAGCTTTCTCGATGAAGTTTTCACCCAGCAGCGTTTCGGCTCCGGTCGGCTCTTGGTCGAGGAATGCCTCACCGGCCCGGAAGTCTCGATCTTCGCAGCCATAGTCGATGACCAATACCTGATCCTCACCCCCGCCCGCGACTACAAGCGCCTCCAAAACGACGATCTCGGCCCCAACACCGGAGGCATGGGCGCGGTGGCTTCCCGTCAGCTCATCTCCGGCGACCTGCTCGCTCTGCTCGATGAGTCGATTGTCGCTCCCACCGTCGCCGCGCTGCAATCCGAGGGCCTGCCATACCGCGGATTCCTTTATTTTGGCCTGATGCTCACCCCAGACGGCCCAAAGGTCATCGAATACAACTGCCGCTTCGGCGATCCCGAATGCCAAGCGGTGATGCCACTTCTCAAAGGCGATCTAGCCGCCTTCTGCATGGCGGGTGCGAATGGTCAGCTCGACAAAAGCCTCATTTCCTTCTCCAACGATTGGTCCGTTTGCGTCATCCTAGCCTCCCACGGCTACCCGGAAAGCTCCCGCTCCGGCGATCCCATCTCCGGTCTGGACTCCACGGGAGAAACCGTTTTCCACTCCGGCACCAAGCTAGTCGGTTCCGAATGGCAGACCAATGGCGGCCGCGTCCTCGCCTGCGTCGCCCAAGCCCCGGACCGCCTCACCGCCGTCAAAGCCGCTCACGCCGCCGCCGATCAAATATCCTTCCCAGGCCTCCAGCGCCGCACCGACATCGGCCTCCTCCATTTCCCCGAAGGAAAAAGTCACGACCCGAAATCGGTGAAACTGATCCTCACCCCGGAGGACATCGCGCAGGGAGTTGAGAAACTCGCCGCCGCCATCCGCCTAGCTAACCCCGAGGCTCCCATCGCCCTGGTCGGCATCCGCTCTCGCGGCGACGAGGTTGCCGAACGTCTCCTCACCCTCCTCTCTGCCGATGACCGCGAACTCAATTTCGGAGTCCTCGACATTTCCCTCTACCGCGACGACTTCGAGCACCTCCACGAGAACCCGAAGCTCCAAGAAAGCGACATTTCGTTTCCTGTTGATGGCGCGCACATCATCCTCGTCGATGACGTGCTCTTCACCGGTCGCACCATCCGTGCGGCACTTGATGCACTCTCTGATTACGGCAGACCTGCGAAGGTCGAGCTGGCGGTCCTGATCGATCGGGGCCATCGTGAACTACCGATCCACCCCACCTTCACCGGCATCACCTTGGAGACCCATCGTCACGATCACGTTCACGTTATGCTGGAAGGGACCGACAGCGAGGATCTCGTCCGCGTCGTCAGCCCACCCCAGCCATGATCCCCAAGAAGAAAAAATCCGCAGAGGAGCTCGCCGCGCTGAGGGAGCAGCTTGGAATTCCTGAGGAAGCCCCACCCCCTCCAAGCATAGCCGCCCATCCACTCCTGCCCGCGCAGCCCATTGCCCGCGAGCAGCAAATCGCAGCCCCCGAGCCCAAGCCCCAACCCCAGCCGGTCCCTCAAAGGGCCGCACCCACCCCTGAACCATTTTCCGAACCTGCCCCGGAGCCAGATCTTCCGATCGAGAAACCGCGGGACCCACAGCTCCAAGAACCGGTGGTGCATCTAAAGATTCCCCCCGCTCCTGTCGACACCAAGGACCGCGAAGCACCTCCCGCCCATTCCCTCCGCAAGCACGAGCTACCCCTCGCCCCCGCACCGCCGGGTACACTAAAAACCACCCTCCCCGACTCTCGCCGCGACTCCCAGGGACTGGCCGAAGTGAGAAAACGCGAAGCCCTCACCAAGCTCAACCAGCCCGGCATCAATCCTGCCGACCACCTTCGCAAGCTCACCGCCCACCTCGCCCTCCTCATCCCCGCCTACCTCATCGCAGTGGGAGGCGCAGCCGTCATCTTCCGCAACGTTCACTACGTCACACCCCTCGCCTTGCTCGGACTCGCCAGCTGCCTCGCGCTATTCATTTTCATCAAAAAACCTCGTTCACGGCACCACGCTGGCTTCATCTTCATCATCGTTTTCTTGACCCTCGTCTTCGGAGGGATCCACTACGCCCCGCTCTTCAATTATGGCCCGTAAAGACCTGCTCGACATCGCCTCCCTCGACCGCACCGAGATCGATCTCCTTCTCGATCAAGCCGTCCCGTTCAAAGAACTCTTTACCCGCTCGGTGAAAAAGGTCCCCGCGCTCAAAGGAAAATCCGTCCTCACGCTTTTTTACGAACCCTCCACCCGCACCCACTCCTCCTTCGAGGTCGCCGCCAAACGCCTCTCCGCAGATGTCACCAACTTCGACGTCCGCCATTCCTCCATCGCCAAAGGCGAGTCTGTTAGGGAAACCGTGGAGACACTGCAGGCCATGCGGACCGACTACATCATCGTCCGCCACTCCCGCTCCGGACTCCCCGCCTCCATCGCCGCCCAGACCAACGCCTCAGTGATCAACGCCGGCGACGGCGCCCACGCCCACCCCACCCAGGCCCTCCTTGACGCCTTTACCATTAAGGAAAAATTCCCTGATCCCGTCGGCAAAAAAGTCCTCATCATTGGTGACATCCTCCACTCCCGCGTCGCCCGATCCACCTCGACCATTTTAAAACGACTGGGAGTTAAAGTGGCCTTCCTTGGCCCCGGCTCGCTGATTCCGAAAAACGGCCCCGAAGGCACCGAACGCTTCACCGATTACCAAGCGGCGATGAAATGGAATCCAGACATCGTCTATCTCCTCCGCGTCCAGATGGAGCGCCAGGACGCACCCTTTTTCCCCTCCCTCCGCGAGTATCACCGCCTCTACGGCATCACCGACACCCGCCTCGACGAGATCCGCAAGCGCGGCCTCTACCTCATGCACCCCGGCCCCGTAAATCGCGGCGTCGAACTCTGCGATGCGGTGATGGACTACGAGCGCTCCCTCATCAACGACCAGGTCGAGAACGGCATAGCCACACGGATGGCGGTTCTTTACTATCTCAAACCTGCCACCCAGTCATGAAAAAGCTACTCCTGCTCCTTCCGCTCCTCGTTTTCGGCTGCGCTCCCATCAGCGCTCCCTCGTCCTCTCCCGCGCTTGCCAGTGCTCCCGCGCGCGCCGGCCTCGCCACTGGATGGGGAGAAATCAGCTCCTCCCACCTCACTTCCACAAGCTTCGTCAGAGCTTCGAAATCCCCTGCGGGGACCGACATTATCTACTACAATAACAAGGCGGGCATCAACTCCATGAGCTCCTCCCTCCGCCGCGTCCCTCCGGTTCAACAAGCGGCCGGTGGCCTCGTTGAGTGGGGAATTTCATCACGCGGCGGCATGCTCCCCACCTTTAAAGACTACAGCACCAACCGCCGCTTCGTAACCGGCACCCAAGGGGCAAACTACCGGGTGAACATCAAAAACCGCCACCACTCGCCGCTTGAGATCGTCACCAGCGTTGACGGACTAGATGTCATGGACGGCAGGCCTGCCTCCTACGCCAAGCGCGGCTACATCGTTGACCCCGGCAAAACCCTCACCATCGAGGGCTTCCGCAACAGCCAGAACAGCATTGCGCGCTTCCAGTTTTCCTCCATTTCCGACTCCTACTCAGCCCGCACCGGCTCCGATACCCGCAACGTCGGCGTGATCGGTATCGCCGTTTTTACGCCCCGCGCCGATACCCGCTGGGCTCAACCACCACCGGACATCCGCAGTCAAGCCAAGCCCTTCCCCGGCAACTAATCCTGCATCGCCGCGCCGTGGGTCCCCACCCCACCCATATCTCCCGGCTAATCTTCATCCACTCTCGGAAGCTCCCATCGACAAACGACGCTTGCCCGAATCCGCACACGTAGGCGCTTTCCGCCCACGACCCTCCCGCCGTGGCCGCCGCTTGCATCGGTCCCTCCCTCTTCTAGCGTCCAATAATTCACACTTTCTATGGTTGAAATTTTGTCCGTAACCGGGTATAAATCAACTGATGGACAAAATATCGACCTTTTCGCTCCGAAATCCAACCCATCTCGCCCGGCAGATCGGTAGCCGCTTGCGCGATCACCGCAAAGCTCGTGGCTGGACCCAGGCAGAGCTAGCCGAGCGCGCAGGCATCTCTCTCTCCACCCTGAAATTGCTCGAGCGCGAAGGCAAAGGCTCTCTACAACGCCTCGCGAAGATCGCCGTCATCCTCAACCTAGATGGCAGCCTCAACCAGCTCTTCAGCGAGACGCCCGCCTTCGCCAGCCTGGAGGAAGTTCAGGCCACCCACCGCCGCTCCGACAAAGCCTGATGAAACTTGACGTCCGCTACTTCGGGTCCCCGCAGGCCCCCATCGTGGGTTCCCTCGCCGACGATTCGCGCGGACGAATTTTTTTCCAATATGACCCCGAGTGGATCTCCCGGGGTATTGAGCTCTCCCCACTGCACCTCCCGCTCACCCTCACCGGCCCCGTCACCACATCCACTCCGCAGTTCAGCGCGCTCCACGGGCTTTTCGACGATTCCATGCCCGACTGGTGGGGTCAGCGTATCATGCGCCACCACTTCACCGAACTCGGCATCCCGTGGAACAAGGTCCGCCCGCTCGACAAGCTCGCCTGCCAAGGAGCTTTCAGCCTCGGCGCGCTCGCCTACGAGCCAGACCTCACCCCCGCCACCTTCCGCGGCACCCTCACAACTGAAATCTCCCAGCTGGTCACCGCCTCCCGGCAGATTCTCGCCGGTGAGACCGACGACATCCTCCCCGCCCTCGTCCGCGGCGGACTTTCCCCCGGCGGAGCCCAGCCGAAGGCACTCATCGCCTTCAAAGAGGATTTTTCCCGCTCCGTCGCCGGCGGCGGCCCGGCACCCAATGGATTTTCCCAATGGATGGTCAAATTCCAACTCGACTCGGACGATCCCGTTGGCCGTGCCGAACACGCCATTACCCTCATGGCCGCCGCCGCAGGAATTATCACACCGGAAACCCGCCTCTATATAACTCCCGACGGCCTCGCCCATTTTCTCACCAAACGTTTCGACCGTCAGCCTGGCATCACACCACGCCATCTCCACACCTTTGCCGGACTCACCCACACCCCCGTGCGCGAACTCATCGATTACTCTGACCTCCTGAACCTGACCCGCGAGCTCACCCTCCGCGAGCCCGAGGTCGAGCAGGCTTTCCTTCGCGCCGCCTTCAACATCGGCATCGCCAATGACGACGACCACGGCCGCAATCACGCTTTCCTGATGAGCGAGGAAAACGGTTGGAGCCTCGCGCCCGCCTACGACCTCACCCGCGCCGCCTACCCCCTCGGCTCCGGCTACCGCGCCGCCGGCATCAACGGACGCTTTGCCAACCTCACCCTCAAAGACATCCGCACCCTCGGCCGCGACCAAGGCATCCGCCGCATCGATGAAACACTCGACCGGCTCATCCAAACCATCCGCCGCTGGCCCGAGTTCGCCCAGACCGCCGGCCTCCCGGAAACCTTCACCTCCATCCTCGCCGCAGAAATGCCAGCGATGCACTGGTAAAACAACCGTTGCGGCGGATTGTATCCGCCCAGCCAATCCCATCCACACCCTCTCCACCACTTCAATCGCCCCGCCCCAGATCTATTCCGTGTGCTCCAAGTATTCCGTGGTTCCACAAATTCGTGTGATTCGTAAAATTCGTGGTTCAACCCTCATCACCTCTCCTTTTCCGTGTGTTCCGAGTATTCCTTGGTTCCACAACATCCGCATGATCCGCAAATCCGTGGTTAAACTCCCTTCTCCCTGAACACCAGGCAACAAGACCCACCATGCTCCAAGCCCTCACCAGCCTCCTCTCCCCGAGTGACATCCTCACCAAACAGGAAGACCTGATCCCGTATTCCTTCGACGGCACCGCCAGCCTCCGGCAGCTGCCCGTGGCAGTCGTATTTCCTCGCAACACCGCCCAGGTCTCAGCGCTGCTAAAGTTCGCCACGGAGAAAGAAACCCCCATCGTCACCCGCGGCTCCGGCACCGGCCTCTCCGGTGGATCAGTCCCCTCCTCAGGCTCGCTGGTCCTCTGTCTCGTGCACATGAATGCCATCGTCGCCATCGATGCCGCAAATCTCACCCTCACCGCTCAGCCGGGCGCGATCACCCAGAAGATCGACGAAGCCGCCGGTCACCACGGCCTTTTCTATCCTCCTGATCCAGGCTCGATGAAAATTTCCACCATCGGCGGCAACATCGCGGAGAACTCCGGTGGCCTGCGCGGCCTCAAATACGGAGTCACCCGCGACTACGTGATGGCGCTGGAAGTCGTGCTTCCCGATGGCACCGTCACCCGCCTAGGCAGCCCTTGCGTCAAGGACGTCGCCGGATACTCCATGAAAGACCTTTTTATCGGCTCGGAGGGAACCCTCGGTATCATCACCGAAGCCACTCTCAAGCTACTTCCCCGCCCCCTCGCCCGCCGCACCATGCTCGCCTCGTTTGCCAGCATCGAGGCCGCCGCCGAAACCGTCTCCGCCATCATCGCCGCGCGGATCATTCCCTGCACTCTCGAGTTTCTCGATCAGATGACGATCCGCTGCGTCGAAGACTTCACCCGCATCGGCCTCCCCACTGACTGCGCCGCGCTGCTGCTGATGGAGACCGATGGCCATCCCTCGGCCGTCGAAGACGAGGCGTCGAAAATGTCGGAGATCGCCCGCAGCCACGGCGCCCTTGCAGTCACAACCGCTGCGAATGACATCGAAGCGGTCGCCCTCGCCACCGCCCGCCGCTCCGCCTTTTCCGCCCTCGCCCGCGTCAAGCCCACGACCATCCTAGAAGACATCACCGTGCCTCGAACCCACCTCGCGGAAATGGTCAGCCACATCGCTAAGGTGGCGCTCGATCACAAGCTCACCGTCGGTACCTTCGGCCACATGGGCGATGGCAACCTCCACCCGACGTTTCTAACCGACGAACGCGACACGGAAGAAATCCACCGCGTCCACCTCGCACTTGATGATATTGTTAAAAAGACCCTCGAACTGGGTGGCACCATCACCGGCGAGCACGGGATCGGCCTCGCGAAAAAGCACTGGCTCCCCCAGCAGCTCGGCGATGCATCACTCGCACTCATGCGCACTTTAAAAAAATCCATTGATCCCCTCAATCTCCTCAACCCCGGAAAAATTTTCGATCTCTAGTCGCAATTTCATCCGCCACCCATGTCTCAACCCAGCAACAGCACGGCAGCCTACGATCAGTGCATCCACTGCGGGATGTGCCTGCCCGCCTGCCCCACCTACGACACGACCAAGCATGAGCGCAATTCGCCCCGTGGCCGGATCTCGCTGATGCGTGCGATCGGGGAAAAGGAGATGCCTGTCACCAAGGGCTTTGCCGACGAAATGTCTTACTGCCTCGGCTGCCTTGCCTGCCAAACAGCCTGCCCCGCCGGCGTGGACTACGCCTCTTTATTTGAAGATTCTCGGGCCATCATCGAGCACTCCGGAGTCAACCGCTCGGCCTCCCGCGATGCATGGCGTTTCATCACCCTCGACTTCCTCTTCACCCGCCCACGCGTCCTCCGGAACTTCGGAAAAGTGATCAGGCTTTTCCAAGCTTCCGGGCTGCAAGCATTTACCCGCAGACTCCACCTAACCCGCCTGCTCCCCGCGAGTCTCCGCCGCCTCGAGCCCCAGACACCAACGATTGCTGCGAAATTCTCCAACGAACTCATCGATCCCATCGAGACACCTACTACAGGAATAGTCCGGCACCGAGTCGCGCTTCTAACCGGTTGCATTCAGGACCTAGTCTACTCCGAGATCAACCGCGATTCTGCGGATGTCCTCCTCGCCAATGACTGCGAGGTCCACACTCCTCCCGTTCAACCTTGCTGCGGATCTCTTCACTCCCACAACGGAGCCACTGAACTTGCCCGCGAACTCGCTCTTCGCCTCATCGCCCTCCTCCCTCCCGAAAAGTTCGACGCCATCATCACCAACGCAGGGGGCTGCGGCTCCCACCTCCGCCATTTCTCAAAGCTTCTTCCTGATCACCCGTCCGCAAAGATTTGGGACTCTAAAGTCCGCGACATCCACGAATTTCTCGCGGAAATCAAGATCACGCCACCGGTGCACCCGCCTTTCCCAGAGCCGGTAAATGTCACCTACCACGACTCCTGCCACCTCTCTCATGGCCAGCGTGTCACCCTTCAGCCCCGACAAATCATCGATCTGATCCCCGGCGTAAAACGCGTCAATCTGACAGAGGCCGACTGGTGCTGTGGCTCCGCCGGCATCTACTCGATCACACAGCCTGAGCAGTCGAAACTCCTGCTCGACCGTAAGGCCGGCCACATCAAAGCCACCGGCGCGGAAATCCTTCTAACCGCCAACCCCGGCTGCCACCTCCAGATCCAACGAGCACTTCCTGATCTTAAGATCCTCCATCCCGTTTCCCTGCTTGCACGGGCGTATCGGGCCCCGGCCTCCGTTGCCGCTAACTCATCTCGGGCTGGGTCCGCACCAGCACCGCACCGGTAATCGCGAATGCCTAGATCGCTGCTGTCGTTTCAGCAGCTCTCTCAGGTGGACGCTAGAACGGGATGTCGTCCTCTTCCTGATAGTCGTCAGGAGGGCCTGCGGAGCCGCCCTGCATGCCGCCGCCGTTCCCGCCGGATGAAGAGGATTCGCCGCCGGAGCTGTACCTGGAGCCACCCCCGTTTCCGCCCTTGCCATCCGGAAGGAACTGAAGCGTGTCAGCAACGACTTTGAGCTTGCTGCGTTTCTGGCCGGTGGCCTTGTCGTCCCAAGTATCCATTTGAAGACGTCCTTCGATAAAGACGCCCCGGCCTTTGGTAAGATATTTTTGCGCGTTCTCCGCACTGCTTCCCCAGACGGTGACGTCCACAAAAGTCGTCTCGTCCTTCCAACCTCCATTGCCATCCTGCACCTTACGGTTCACCGCGATCCCAAGATCGGTCACTGCGGAGCCTTTCGGCGTATGACGCAGCTCCGGATCCCGGGTCAGGTTTCCGATTAGCATTACTTTGTTGAGATTAGCCATAGGTGGAAAAGTTGGAAGAGGTGGCGGCGAAAGGTGGATTGCTCTGTTAGATCAACAGAATTCCCACCCCCGATCAAGCAACGCGGTTGAACTGATTCAGATAGACGGCGTCGTTCAGGGCAAGCTTGGCCTTGATCTTGGAAATGCAATCTGGCTCGCCGGTGAGCGTGTAGGTCACGTAGTGGGCGCCATTGATTTTACGGGGGCTATTCGCGAATTCGCGGCGACCCATGTTCTCGATCTTCTCAACTTTTGCGCCTTCGGATTCGATATCCTTGGAGATGGCGGTGACCAGATCATCCATGCTGCCCTCTTGGCTCTTCGTTGTCAGGACAATCAGACCTTCGTATTTGCGGCTCATCTTCGTTATTCGGGGTTGGTTTGTTACGTGGTGTGTTAAAACGGTTTGAGGCCAAGGCGATACCTTGGGAGCGCGAAACCTGAACAGCTTCTCTCGCAGTGGCAAGCATGTTTTCCAAGTCATCACGCTCGTCCAGAGCGAACTTCCCCAGCACATGCCCAACCATCTCCGCGCCCCTCGCCGCACCAATCCCCATTTTCAATCTCGGGAAACCATCACCGCCGAGATGCTCGATCAGCGATTTGATCCCGTTGTGCCCTCCGGCCGAGCCTTTTTCGCGAAAGCGCAGGTGCCCTAGCGGCAGCGCCACGTCATCATAAGCCACCAAGATCCGGTCGGGCTCCCATTTGTAAAATGCCAGTACCTGCCGCACTGCCCTACCGCTGAGATTCATGAAGGTCTGCGGTTTCATCAGCATCGGCCCATCCTCCAGCTTTGCGATGTGTGCCTGCCATTTCGGCACCGATTTGAATTCCGCTCCTGCCGCTGCGGCAAGCCGGTCCATCAACATGAAACCCACATTGTGTCGCGTGTCCTCATACTGCCGACCCGGATTCCCCAGACCAATGATCAATGAAATGTCGCCCATCGCAGCTCTTTTTAACCACCATCCGCTGCTTTCACAACTTTCCTATCCACCTTTCGAACACAAAAAAAGCGCCCGGACAAAACAGCCGGACGCTTTGGAAAAACAGATCGCCACTAGAACCTATTCGGCAGCTGGAGCGGCTTCTTCGGCCGTTCCTTCGGCAGATTCCTCGCCCGACTGCTGCTCGGAAATAACCGGCACATCGCCTGCGGCTGTTCCAGAAGCTTCTTCGGAGACGAGGGCAGCTGGTTTGCCAATGTGTGCCACGACGACTTCAGGAGCGTGGGTCGCTCTGACACCTTTTGGCAGATCAAGATCACCAATGTGAAGGGAGTCGCCGTCACCAAGATTGGAGATGTCTTTTTCGATGGTCTCAGGAAGATCCTGCGGGAAACAAACGATCTCAATGGTGTGCGCGTATTGCTCAAGAATGCCGCCACCCTTCACGCCTTTGGACTCGCCGGTGAGGTGAACAGGAACGTTCGCAGTGATCTCAGTTTTGTCATTCACAGCGAGGAAATCCACGTGGAGGGCTTTGCCCGTAAGTGGATCGTGCTGAATCGTTTTCAGGAACACCGAGCGGGTACCTTCGCCTTCGACGTCCAAGTTGATCAGAATGCTGTCGGAGGCGCTCTGGGCCATCAGTTCGGAGAAGGTCTTCGCATCAACCTTGAGGTTTTCGTTTTCGACACCACGACCGTAGACCACGGATGGAAGCCATCCTTCGCGGCGCATTTGCTTGAGTTTACCTGAACCGCTGCGAAGGCGGGGAGCCGCTTTGAGTGTTGTTGTATTGGCCATGTGAAAAAAATTCGTTGGTGGTGGATCGTCGGGACCGCCGGAAGCATTTTCTTCCTGCGGGGGGCGTTCTTTAGCCAGTCGATTGTCTTTTGTCAAAAATTTGTTTGAGGCTTTCGACGGAAACTTCCGCCGCGCCACTGGCAAGGATCTCTCGACCAGTCATCGGGTCCCGCTTACATAAGCCTCGTGCACATCGTCATCGCTCCGGATAAATTCAAAGGCTCCCTCAGCGGACGCCAGGCAGCGGAGGCCATCCGAGAGGGCTTTATCAAAGTCTTTCCCGAGGCCACCTACGATCTCATTCCCTTGGCCAATGGAGGCGAGGGCATTCTGGATGCCTTCCACCAAGCCACCGGCGGCACCTTGATCGAGACCACTGTTCAGGACGCCTTGGGACGAGACGTCTCCGCTTCATGGCTCCTCACCCCAAACGAGACCGCAATCATCGAGTCCTCCCAAGCAAACGGCCTCTGGCGGATTTCAAAGGAAGAACGCGACCTCAGCCGCGCCTCCACCTTCGGAGTCGGCCAGCTCATCCGCGCCGCTGTCTCAGCAGGTGCCGATGAAATCATCATCGGAATCGGCGGCAGCGCCACCAACGACGCCGGCCTCGGCCTCGCCTCCGCTCTTGGGTATCGCTTCCTCGACTCCACCGGCACTGTCATCGCCCCGATCCCGGCGAACCTCACAAAAATTCGCACAATCGAGTCATCGGGTAAAATGCTTCTCCCTCACATCACCGTCGCCTGTGATGTCGCTAATCCTTTGCTAGGCCCTCGCGGAGCCACCCGTATCTACGGCCCCCAAAAGGGCCTTCGCCCCGAGCAGGCCGATGAGATGGAAGCCGCCCACGCCCACCTCGCCGCCCTCTGCAGAACCCACTTCCTAACAGATCATGCGGGAGCCCCAGGAGCAGGCGCCGCCGGTGGGCTCGGCTTTGGCTTAATGACCTTCTGCAGCGCCACTCTGGAGTCCGGCTTCGATTGCATCGCCCACACCCTTGGCGCGGAAGATAAAATCGCCGCCGCTGATCTAGTCATCACCGCAGAGGGCTCCCTCGACTCCCAGACGCTCGAAGGAAAAACTCCCCACGGCGTCTCCATCCTCGCCCGCAGGCACGGCGTTCCCGTCTATGCCCTCGCCGGCTGCCTCGGCGACGAGCCCCTCCTCCACCAGCATTTCGATGGCATCGCCTCCATCGTCAACGCACCGATGACACTCAGCCACGCCATTGAAAACGCCGCCAGCCTACTGGAACTGGCCGCCACCCGCATGGCCCACATCATCCGCGCCCAAGCCCACAAATCAGCTTGCCAAACGCCCCCGCCTCCCCACATTCTCCCTCCCCATCAGCGCGCTTAGCTCAGTGGTAGAGCACATCCTTCACACGGATGGGGTCGCAGGTTCGAACCCTGCAGCGCGCACCATTCAAGAATCGCCTACTTGTATAAGGTTTCCAGCGATTTCACCGGAGCCAGATCTGGAGACTGTGTCCTAAAGTGTGTCCCATTGATGCTGATCGGTCGAAACGCGTCGTTCCCCCGGCCACACTTGTTGAGACCGATCGAATTCCCCCTTTGAGGGAGCCTCTCCGTAAGATTATCCCCCCCAAGCCGTCACGCCCACGTAGAGGAGGTGCATATTCTGGTGGCCGGGTTCCGAAATTTCGAGTGACCAAGGCAGATAAAAATCAAGTTCCGTGCTGCTTTGCACGGACAGCAAGGTGACCGCCGTTTCCGAGGGTCGTACGCCGCTACCGGAACGCCGTGGGCTCTGATGATTCGTCTTTACCTCGCTTCTTCCAGTCCCCTGAATCATTGTATTCATGGCATCATTGATAGTTTCCCCACAAAATGCCTTCGCGCCCGGAGCCCGCGTCTCTATCCGCGACGAGGAATGGCTCATCCGGCGTATTGACCGAACTTCATCCGGCGCCGCAGTTTTGGGAGTGGTGGGTCTTTCACCATTGGTTGAGGGAAAGGAAGCGCGATTTATCGACACGATAGAGCGGGAGAATGGTGATATCTCGCTCGTCGATCCGCGAAACACCAAAGCGGTGGGCGATACCAGTCCCCACTATTCCGAGTCCCGCCTTGTCTTGGAGTCCCAAATCCGTGCTTCCACACCGGAGACCAACGTCCTCCACCTTGGCCACCGCGGTGCCATGGATGTTCTCCCTTACCAGCTTGATCCGACGCTGCTCGCCATCGCCCAACCCCGCCAGCGTCTCCTCATCGCCGATGCCGTCGGCCTCGGAAAGACCATCGAATGCGGAATTCTTCTGGCCGAACTAATCAAGCGCGGGAGGGGGCGTCGCGTTTTGGTCGTAACGGTCAAGGCCATGCTCACCCAGTTTCAGAAGGAAATCTGGTCGCGTTTCGCCATTCCCCTCACCCGACTGGATTCCGCCGGCCTCCAGAAAGTCCGCCGACAGATCCCATCCAATCACAACCCGTTCCACTACTTCGACAAAACGATCATCTCGATCGACACCCTTAAACAGGACGGAGAATACCGCACACACCTTGAAAACGCATGGTGGGACATCATCGTCATCGACGAAGCCCACAACGTCGCCGAGCGCGGTTCCAGCCAGGGCGACAACTCTCTCCGCTCCCGCACCGCCAAGCTGCTGGCCTCGCGCTCGGACTCTCTCATCCTCCTCTCCGCCACCCCGCATGACGGCAAACGCGAATCCTTCGCCAGCCTCATGAACATGCTCAACCCGACCGCCATCAAAAACCCGAAGGACTACGGCCCCGAGGACATCGACGGCTTGTTCATCCGTCGTTTCAAAAAAGATGTGAAGGACCAGATCGCCGGAAACTTCCCGGAGAGGGTCGTCCACACCCCGCGCAGCCCGGCCACCGCCGCCGAAGAAGCCGCCTACGAGCACCTCTCTTCGTTGCGCTTCGCCTCGCTCGACGAGTCGCGCACCGGCGGGAAAATCCTGTTCCGCACCCTGTTGGAAAAAGCCCTTTTCTCCAGCCCCGCCGCCTGCATTTCAACCGTCCGGGAACGTATCAAGCGATTGGAAAAAAGGAACACCCCGGAGACCGCCGCCGACATCCGCGAGCTGAAATCCTTGCACGAAACCCTCTCAGAGATCACCCCGGAACACTTCTCGAAATACCAGCACCTCCTTTCCCTGCTCTCGCAAAAATCGGCAAAATCCATCGGCTGGTCCCCTCGCGAGGAAAATGACCGCCTCGTTATCTTCACCGAGCGCATTGATACACTGAAGTTCCTCCAGACCCACCTCCCACTCGCTCTCAAACTCAAGGAAAACCAAATCCGCATTCTCCACGGCGGACTCAGCGATATCGAGCAGCAGGACGCCGTCGAAGCTTTCGGATCCGCCGACAGCCCGGTTCGCCTAATGATCGCCTCGGACGTCGCCTCCGAGGGCATCAACCTCCATCACCAATCCCACCGCCTCATCCACTTCGACATCCCGTGGTCGCTGCTCACGTTCCAACAGCGCAACGGCCGCGTAGACCGCTATGGCCAAGTCCATCAGCCGGAAATCTACTACCTGCTCACCGATAGCTCCCACGAGAAAATCCGCGGCGACCAACGCATTTTGGAACTTCTCATTGAACGCGATGCCGAGGTGCAGAAGAATATCGGCGATCCTTCCGAGTTCACCGGCCTCCACACCGTCGAGGACGAGGAACTTGCCGTCGCCGCTGCCATCAAGTCCGACGCCCCGCCGGAACAGGCCTTGGCCGAAACTTTCGCCGCCACTTCTGCCGCGGACGATTGGTTCAACGCATTCCTCCATGCCCAGCCGCCTCCTTCACCCGTCATTCAGGGAAAATCGACGGCACCGACCTCGATCACACCGACCTCCCTCTACCGCTCGGATTTCCACTGGGCCAAGGAAGGCTTCGAAACCCTCCGCGCCGCCGGCATCCCGCTTGAAGTCCACGCCGACGAGAAATCCGGCCAGATCGACATTTCCCAGCCCGAGGAACTCCGCCGCCGTCTCAAAAAACATCCAGAAGAAATCTCCGCCAACGAATCGGGCCACCTCTCCCTCACCACAAACCGCGCCACCCTCAATCGCGAAATCGTCCGCTGCCGCTCCGAGGAAGGGCTCTGGCCGCGCCTCCATCTCCTGTGGGAACTCCATCCCGCGCTCCGCTGGATGCAGGACAAGCTGCTCTCCCGCTTCGGCCGCAACCAAGCCGCCTGCATCCACCTCCGCCACCTCGATCCCGGAGAGCGCATCGTCCTCGGCACCGGCATCATCCCGAACCGCAAAGGCCACCCGCTGATCCAGCGCTGGTATGGCGTCCGCTTCATTGGTGGAGAACTGGAGGAAACCCTCAGCCTTGAACAAACTCTAGCCCGGACGCGCTTCGCCGAGGACCACCCGAACCCCGCAAAACCCCTCGACTTCGCCGCCGTGGAGAAACTTTTCCCGGAAACCGTCGAGTGCCTCGCCATCCACCTCTCCGAAGCCCGCGACGCCTTCCGTCGCGATACCCAGCCAGAACTCGCCCGCCAGCTTGCCAAGCTGAAGGCGTTCCTCGACACCCGCACCACTCAGCTCGAACTCGATTTCGCCGAGTCCATCTCCAAGGGCCTCGCCTCCACCCACGATTACAAGCGCCAGAAAAAGGAAGCCGACCAACGAGCCATTCGGAAAAAGCATGACGACTACAAAACTTGGATCACCGAAACCATGGAAACCGAGGACAGCCCCTTGATCCGCCTCTTCGCCGTCTTCGGAAACTTCGATTCCTGACCCCGTGCCTAGTCCCTGCCACAATCCCAAAGAACCTCCTGACCACTGAAAACACCACTCCCCATGTGTGCTAGGAAAATAAAAAATAGACGGAATTCGTCCTTTTCTGCATACAATAGCACACCATGAACGACGACAAGCGGGTTTCCGATCTCCTGGATGACTTCCAGCGGCGTGGCCTTTACGGCTTTGATCGCTCGAAAGTGGAGACCGCGTTGCCCGCTTCCACCGCCGCCATCGGCAAAGCCCTCAAACGCCTTGCTGAAAAAGGCCGCGTCAAACGCATCCGCAAAGGCTTCCACGCCATCGTCCCCGTCGAATACGCCACTCAGGGCGTCCCGCCCTCCGACTGGTATATCGACGACCTGATGCGCTCGCTGGACCTGCCTTACTACATTGGTCTGCTCAGTGCCGCCGCACTCCACGGAGCCGCCCACCAGCAGGTCCAGCAACTCCAGATTGTCGTCCCCCGGCAGGAGCGTCCGCTCGAATTACCCGGGCTTTCCATCCGCTTTTTTCGGAAACAGGATTTCGCCACCACCCCGCTCCAATCCCGCAAGGGCCATTCCGGCATGCTCCCCGTTTCCACTCCGGAAGCGACCGCCCTCGATCTCGTCCGATACTCCCGCTACATTGGCGGACTCGACGCCGTCCTGACCGTCCTCGCCGAACTCGCGGAATCCATCGATCCCGCAAAACTCACATCAACCACCGCCTCGAAATCCGAATCCGCGCAGATCCAGCGCCTTGGCTGGTTGCTCGACCACCTCGGACAAACCACTCTTGCCGACGCCCTTCACGCCGCACTCACCTCTTCCAAGCCCTTGTCCAGGGCCGCCCTCGATCCCGGAGCCCCACGCACCGGCCCCATCACCGGAAACCGCTGGCGGATTCTGGAAAACACCCACCCGGAGGCCGACCTGTGATCTCCCCCGCCTTCATCACCGAGTGGTCACAACAGTGCCCGTGGATCTCGCCGGCCCAGGTGGAGCAAGATCTAGTCCTTTCCCGAGGATTGGTCGAAATTTACTCCGACCCCCTTTTGAGGGAACGCCTGCTCTTCCGTGGAGGCACCGCCCTTCACAAAATCATCATCAAGCCCGCAGCCCGCTATTCCGAAGACCTCGATTTCGTCCAACTTCGGCAGGAACCCATCGGCAGCACACTGGACCTTCTCAGAGAACGACTGAACCCATGGCTCGGCGAACCGAAGAGCGACATCAGCTCTCGCGGTGCCACGCTCACCTATCGTTTCGAGTCCGAATTGCCGCCCGTCATCCGTCTCCGCCTGAAAATCGAAATCAACACACGCGAGCACCTTTGCCTGCTTCCCATCCAGCAAACCGAGTTCGCCGTCGATTCGCGCTGGTTCTCAGGGGAGGCCACCCTGCCCATCTACTCCACCACCGAACTCCTCGGCACAAAACTCCGCGCCCTCTATCAGCGCCGCAAAGGCCGCGATCTCTTCGATCTCTGGCAGGCGCACCAGGCGGATGTGCTCGATGCCCCCGCCGTGATCGCCGCATTCAACCATTACATGGAAGCGGAAGGCAATCCGGTCTCATCTTCGGAATTCGACCGCAATCTGACCGCAAAAATGGAGCATGCCGGATTCCTCTCTGACACCCCGCCGCTTCTCCGCCCCGGCATCCAATACAACCCCACCCAAGCCTTTGACTGGGTGCAGGCGAATCTCATCTCCCGGCTCACATAGATTCTTCATCTCATGATCCACTCCACTTACTTCATCAGGTTCGATAAAACCAGAATCATTGAGCGCCATCTACTCAAGGATGGAGCTTGGCATTTTCGTAGCGGCTTTGAATCGCCGCTCACCACCCAGGGTTCGAAGGTGTATCTCTTTGCGAACAGGGAAGAGATATTCTACGTCGGCAAGACCTCGCAAAAGAGCGTCACCAGCCGGTTCGTGTCGGCATTCAAAGCCAGCCGCGAGCAAAGAATCAGCGGTTTCAAGGGATACGAATTCAAAAATCATCACACGAATTCATTGCTTCATGTTTTCACATCCTCCGATTGGAACAAATACGGACCCAAGAAAGGAATGGCCCACTGGGTCGATGACGCCGAACTAATCGAGGCCGAGGTCTGTTACCTAATACGGCACAAGACTGGTCAATGGCCGAAATATCAGAACGAAATTCATTTCGGCCGATTCAAGGATGAGCACTTTCAGGCTGCCAAAAAGATACTCTCCGAGATACAGAAGCTGAACAGAATTCTTCCGGATTTCCCGTCTCCTGCTGAGCTAGCATTCTGATCATTTCCCCCTCCCTCCCAAGCTCACCAACCACCAGGAATTCTTCTCCCATCAATGAAACGCCCAAAAGAAACAACAGCGATTCCTCCTACACCGGCTCTGGTTGAGGCCGCAGAACTATTGGAAGACGTGACGCTGAAAGTTTTGAAGGCCATCGGAAAGTTGAAAAACGCCCGGAAATACGAAAGCAGTACTGAATCGATGACTCTCGGTTGGGTCATCGTCAGGCAGGTGGAAAGTATTGCGATTCTCGCGAAACGCGATCTGGTCACAATCCCCGCGGCGCTGGTAGTTTCTCGATCCGTCTTAGAAATGACTGCCCGCATACTTTGGATGCTGCATCCGGAAACCCACATGCAGCGTGAAGCAAGATGGCTTGCGCTGCTTGGAGGGGAAGCCAGTTACCTCCAACGTCTTGGCGAGTTCCAATCAAATTGGGGGCATGATAGCACAAGCATTCTCGAATCCGCAATATCGACGTCTAATTTCAAGAAGGCCGTGGAGGCGCTTCTTCCAGACGACGTCACCCGGCTGAAAGGCTTGCCGGATTTTAGATCTTTATTGAAGGAACTTGGAAGGGAGCCTCTTTATGCCTATTACATGCAGCTCTCGCAATACACTCATGGAGGGACGGTTGCGTCCGGTTTCTACAGGAAGGATCACGGAAATGCAAAGCAAGTTGGAGAGCACATCTACCCCGAATCCTGGGCTCTTCCGTTCGCTGTTGCTTGGTATTGCACAACCGAGCTAGGCAAGACCCTAGTTTCGAAACTCGGAAATCCCACCGACAAATTCGCCTCAGAAGAATTCTTGAGCAAAGGCCAGAGAATTATCTCGAAAATCTAAAGTTTCTTCAAGCGTTCCAATCTTCTTCTACTTCACACCCGCCATACATGCTCTGACTCAATTTCTACCCCCTTAATTACCATCTGAACCCAATGTCACTGTCACTCCGAGAAGCCAAGGCGGCCGCTGATCTAGCGAGGTTGTTCTACGACTTTCTACCTGGCTCTGGCGGACGTTCGTGGAAGGGCCATGTGACCTTCGAGACAGTCGCAATTCGGACAGGTGTTGGAGAGTTCTGGACGGGAGGAAGCAAGGAACCCGCACTCGCTCGCTTGTTAGAGCAAACTCTAAACTGTCGGCGTGATCGGTTCGAGAAGCTGGTTCTATCCATTGTGGCGGAAGGAATCAAGTATCGCAGAAGCAAATATAACGAGGTTTGCGAGAGGGAGATTGTCGCTGTCAATAGGGTCATCAAGGAAATCGGCTTCAAGTTCCCCGACCTATGGGACCCTCGCTTCCTTGCATCTTTGGGAAGAGATCCTACCCCATTGCCTGACGAGTGTAAAACGAGTCCATGCTACGCACCTGCGCCACCTGGCTTACTCCAATCAGAATTGCCATCCTTGCGCTCGGAATTCTACGGATTGGTGGGCTTGAGCGACCGGCAGGCGGCAGGCTTTGCTTTGGAAAAGCTCCTCAACCGACTTTTCGACCTCTTCGACCTTATTCCACGCGCCTCCTTCCGCCTAACAGGAGAGCAGATTGACGGAACCTTCGTACTGGATCACGAGACCTATCTTCTGGAGGCAAAATGGGAGGCTAAACCTGTCAACGAAGCCGCATTGCTGGTGTTCCGCGGCAAGATCGAGGGCAAGTCCGGATTCACACGGGGACTCTTCCTATCAATTAATGGTTTTACCCCGGACGCCCTGACCGCGATCACCCAGGGCAAACAACCCTCTTTCATCCTGGCCGACGGTTCCGACCTAAGCCCTGTTTTCGAGCAAGCGATTCGGTTCGATGATCTGCTCCGACAGAAGGTGAGGAATCTGGCGGAAACGGGACAGATGCTCACGCGTGCAAATACAGTTTAAGTCCACTCTCTTCCATGCTCACCAACCACCACGAATACTACTCCGCCCACTACTTCGCCGAGCTCCTCGCCGGTGACCTGAAGGAGATGCTGGATCGTTGGAAGGTCCTCGCCGATGAGCACCCCGATTCCGAATCGCACCGCGAGCCACCCGCCCGCCTCCGCTCGCTCGCCCAACCATACTTCCGCTCCCTCGAAAAAATCCGCCGCACCCCCGATTCCCTCGCCGACATCCAGCGCGACTTGCTCGCCACTATACTCCCCGCCCTCGGCTACGCTCTTGCTCCATCCTGGCATCCCGTCGGCCAAGGATCCTCCGCCGTCCGCGTCCCGCTCATCGGCGAGGTTACCACCCAGTCCGGCGCGCCCGCCCTCTGGATCATCGAAACCCTACCCATCGGTTCCTCCGATGACGAACTCGCCACCGACCCACTCTCCCTCACACCCCTGCCCTCCCAATACGCCGACGATCCGCAGAACACCAACCCCCAGCTCCCAGGCCGCCCACTCTCCTCTTCTTCAGATCCACGATCCTCTATCCCTGATCCCCTATCTCTTCCCACCTGGGAAGAAATCCTCTCCAAACACATCTTCTCCCAAGACGAACCACCCCGCTGGGTCATCTTCCTCTCCTTCGGCCAGATCGTCCTCTGCGACCGCATGAAGTGGGCCGAGCGGCGCTTTCTCTCCTGCGACCTCCGCGAACTCTTCAACCGCCGCGACGATGCCGCCCTCGTCCGCAGCACCTCCGCCCTGCTCCACCGGGACTCCACCTGCCCCGCAGACGGCCTCTCGCTGCTCGATGGCCTCGACGAATCCTCCCACAAGCACGCCTTCGCCGTCTCCGAGACCCTCAAGCTCGCCGTCGTCGCCTCCATCGAGGATCTCGCCAACGAGGCCGTTTACTACATCCGCAACGTCCGCAAGGAAGCCCTCTTCAACCAGCCCGACGAGAAGCTGGAGCGCGAACTCACCCGCGACTGCCTCCGCTACCTCTACCGGATGCTCTTCTGCTTCTACCTGGAGGCGCGCCCCGAACTCGGCTACCTCCCCGTCAAATCCGAGGAATACCTCACCGGCTACTCCATCGAGTCCCTCCGCGATCTGGAAATGATCGACCTCGCCACCGATGAGATGCGCGAAGGCCACTTCTTCCACCACTCCATCCAGACGCTTTTCCGCCTCATCTACGATGGCCGCCAGCTTTCCCCCGAGAAAACCCTCGCCCTCAAGGATCACGAGAAACAATCGATCCACGACGATTTCACCATCGCTCCGCTCAAGTCCCACCTCTTCGATCCCAAAGGCACGCGCATCTTATCCAAAGTCAAAATCCGCAACCACGTCCTCCAGCAGATCGTCCAGCGCCTCTCGCTCGGCTCCAGCGGACGTGGGAAAAAAGCCCGCCAAGGCCGCATCTCCTACGCCACCCTCGGCATCAACCAACTTGGTGCCGTCTATGAAAACCTCCTCTCCTACTCCGGCTTCTTCGCCCGCGAGGAACTTTTTGAGGTGAAACCCGCCGACGAAGACCACAACCCGCTCCACCACGCCTACTTCGTCACCGCCACCGAACTCGAAGCCTACACCGAGCAGGAACGCGTCACCGAAACCATCGATGGCCACAAGTCCCTGCTCCGCCACGCCAAAGGGAAATTCCTCTACCGCCTCGCCGGCCGAGCCCGCAAGAAATCCGCTTCCTACTACACCCCGGAGTCGCTCACCCGCTGTCTCGTCAAATACGCCCTCAAGGAACGCATTGGCGACAAACCCGGCGAACCCAACTGGCTCCCCGCCGATGAAATCCTGAAGCTCACCGTCTGCGAAATGTCCGTCGGCTCCGCCGCCTTCCTCAATGAAGCCGTCAACCAGCTCGCCGAAGCCTACCTCCAGCGGAAACAGAAGGAAACCGGCCTCACCATCCCCCACGACGATTACACCCAGGAGCGCCAGAAGGTAAAAATGCTCATCGCCGACAACAACGTCTTCGGCGTCGATCTCAACCCTACCGCTGTCGAACTCGCCGAAATCTCCCTCTGGCTCAACACCATCTACGAAGGAGCCTTCGTCCCCTGGTTCGGCCTCCAGCTCGCCAACGGCAACTCCCTCATCGGTGCCCGTCGCGAAACCTACGCCACCCATCTCTTGTTAGCCCAGAAAGGCAAAGGCGGCAAAAAGCCCCGCTGGCCCGATGAACCCCCATCCCCCATCAAATGGGACGGCCAAGGAGCGCTGCCTTCAGGCGGCGAGTCCCTCCCCCCACGCCCCACGAACGGAGTCTATCACTGGCTCCTGGGCGATCCCAGCATGGCCAGCTACAACGACAAAGTCATCAAATCCCTCGCCAAGTCCCACCTCGGTAAAATCAAGGACTGGAAATCCAACTTCATCACCCCTTGCGAAAAGGACGACCTCCCCGAGCTCCTAGCCCTCTCAGCCGCCGCCGACACCCTCTTCGCCAAGCACCTCGCCACCACCGAGAAACTCCGCCTCGAAACCACCGACCCACTGTTGGTCTGGGGCCAACCCTCTTCCCACTTCTCACCCGGCACTTCTCACTCGGCACTCTCTTCCACCCACGCCAAGGACAAGAAGTGGGCCACCGAAATCCTCCACCCCTACAGTCCCTATTCAAGATTGAAGCTCGCCATGGACTACTGGTGCGCTCTCTGGTTCTGGCCCATCGAAAAATCCGCCCTCCTTCCAACCCGCCAGCAATTCCTCACCGAGATGGGGCTCCTCCTCGGTCACATCCCCGGCTTCGCCCCATCCATGGGACAAGGCGAATTCGACGCCCTCCTCGTCGATCTCCCCGGCCACACCGTCGAGATCAAACAGACCGACCTCAAACTCGACGACACCGTCGTCAATGTGGACAAGCTCTGCGCCACCTCCCCGCGCCTCGCCCTCGTCCGCACCCTCGCCAACGAGCGCAAATTCTTCCACTGGGAACTCGAATTCATCGACCTCTTCGCCCGCCGCGGCGGATTCGATCTAATCCTCGGAAACCCACCATGGGTGCGTGCGAGGTGGGAGGAGGCAGGAATACTATCTGAACAAAGTCCGCTGCTCGCAATTCGAAACCTATCCGCCTCTGAAATCAGCGCCGTCCGCGAGAAACAACTTTCGAATAATACACGACTTGAGGCTTACTTTGCAGAATATGAAGATGCAGAAGGCTCACAAAACTTCCTCAATGCAGTTCAAAATTATCCACTTCTAACCGGCCAAAAGGCCAATCTCTATAAATGCTTTTTGCCACGAAGCTGGGACATCTCCGCCCCTAAGGCTTCAGTCGGATTTCTCCATCCAGAAGGCGTTTACGACGACCCTCAAGCCGGCGATCTCAGAAGAAAAATATATCAACACCTCCGTTACCATTTTCAGTTCCAGAACGGCCTCTTTCTCTTTCCAGAAATCGCACACCGGGCAAAATTCAGCATAAATATCTATGGCGTATTAAATGAAGATGCAAATTTCATATCCATTTCAAACCTTTTCTCTGCAAGAACTATAACCGACAGCTTAGAACACACCGGCCATAGACTGGTGGGTGGAATAAAGAATGACGACAACCAATGGAATCTGGAGGGACATCAAGATCGAGTCATAGAAGTTTCCATGGAAGAACTTGACCTATTCTCCAAGCTTTTCGATGAAGATGGCACCCCAATATTACAGGCTAGGCTTCCAAGCATTCACGCCGTTCAAATGCTTGGAGTGCTCAGACAATTTTCTAAATACCCACATCATTTACCATCCGTCAAAGATGATTACAGGCACACCATTATGTGGGACGAAGCCGCTTGCCAGAAGGATGGAACAATAAAACGACGAACAAGCTTTCCACTTCAAATAAGTGGCTTTATCTCGAGTGGACCTCACATCTACGTGGGAAACCCGCTCTATAAAACACCTCGAGAAAAATGTACCGAGAAGGGTCATTATGACACCATTGATCTTGATCTCATCCCCGAAGACTACTTACCTAGAACAATTTTTGTCCCTAGTTGTCCACCCGACGATTACCGCCGACGAACGCCAACAGTTAATTGGGATTCTGAAAAACGGGTTACTGATTATTATCGTATTGCGACTAGAGCTATGCTCGCTCCTGCAAATGAAAGAACATTGATCGGGGCAATTCTACCTAAAGACGTGAGCCATATTGATGGAGTGTGTACAATTGCTTCAAATAAGGGAACACTGATAGCATCTCTCGCAGCGAGCTATGCGTCATTGCCATTCGATTTCTGGGTAAAAACAACAGGTAAGGGGCATTTCCGGCATGAGTTAGCTTCCCTATTGCCTCTATTCGAATCATTGAATTCCAGCTGGAGCAAAACAGCTCACCCACGCATTCTCGCGCTAAACTGCCTCACCACCCACTACGCCGACCTCTGGACAGAATGTTGGGACGACGCTTTCCGCGACGAGCAATGGCTGTGCGACGATTCCCGACTCGACCCAGGTTTCTGGAAAAACCTCAATCCCGAGTGGACGCGGGACAGCGCCTTGCGCACGGACTTTTCCCGCCGCTGGGCCTTGGTCGAGCTGGATGTGCTCGTCGCCCGCGAGCTCGGCCTCACCTTGGAAGAGCTGCAAACCATCTACCGCGTCCAATTCCCCGTCATGCGCCAATACGAGGCCGACACCTACTACGATCAGCGCGGCCGCATCGTCTTCACTGCCAGTAAAGGCCTCCCCGGCGTCGGCTTCAGCAGAGCCGAATGGAACGCCATCAAGGAGATGCAGAGCGGCACCGTCACCCGCACCATCACCGACACCACCCTCCCCTCCGGCCCGGTAGAACGCACCCTCGAATACACCGCCCCCTTCACCCTCCAAAACCGCGAAACCGACTACGCCACCGTCTGGGCGAAGCTCGATGCATTGCAAGCGCCGCTGGAACAACAACGTGTATTCACCGGCACCGAAATTCCAGATGTGGATCGCATCCCGAATATCGCAGCAGAAGATTACCTTCTCGAATTCCTCCCTCAGGTTTTCAAAGTCGCGGGAGAGGCCATATCACTCGACCACCTGCTCAGCAGCTACCTAATCCTGATCAACCTCAAAGATCAGAAAGAAATCGCGAAAGAAGCCATCGGAGCGAACGCCACAAAGTGGATCCGTGGCTTCAAACAAGAAACCGACATCGCAAAATTCAGGACTGCCTTCGACTCACTGTGGTCAAACAAGGAAATCGCCCCAACACCAAGCGGTCTGCTTAGATGGAATCATGAAAGATACGGTATCGCAAAGGATCCATGGATAAACTGCGACGCCCGGTTTGTTGACCTCATCGCCCAAGCGGCTCCTGAAAAAATGACCCAGATCCCCGAAGCGTTGAGAATATCCATCCTCACTCCTCTGAAAGAAAAACACAAAGTCGCCTGAACCATGTCAGAACAACGAACACTGGATCTTTTCAGACGCCCGGATCCTAGCAAAACAATTCCAAGGAATCCGGCATTTTGGATCGAGGAAGTGCGCTTGCTGAAATCGTATTCCCCGGAGACTAGTGCGCTGATCCGAAAGCCCATCACATTTCAAAAAGGTCTCAACGTCATCTGGGCACCTGCTCCGCCCATGAATAAGCGCAAGGACATCAACTTCGCCGGACACGCCGCCGGGAAAACCACCTTCTGCAGGCTCCTCCGTTACCTCCTTGGCGAAAAACATATCGCAGCCCCCGGTGTCAAAGAGGCCATCGAAGCCAACTTCCACAACGGCTGGATCGTCGGCAAAATTCACATCTCAGACCAACCGTGGATCATCGCTCGTCCACTCCATCCAGCCACCCGCCCCAGGGCTCGTTGTCTCCCATCGGACTCATTCGACAACCTGCTCAGCAACCCTGAAATCTCCCTTCCCATCGCCGATTTCAGTGCTGCTCTGGAAGCTGTAACCATTGTCCCTCTCCCGGTCAAACTCTTCGGAGACGGAAAAACGGCAGTCACCTTCGAACATGTTATTCAGTGGCTCACCCGCGATCAGGAATGCCACCTGACAAAGCTCAATCTCTTCCGGCATGCCGACAGCAAATCGGAATCTCCTAATCTCACTGCGGAGGCCGCCTATTTCCTCCAAAGGGTGATGCTCAATCTGGCAGACAAAGATCTCCAGGAAGCGATCACCAAATGTGAAGAACTAGAGAAAGAAGAAAAGGATTTACCGACCGACAAGGAATACCAGCTCAGGCGAGAAAGAGAACTAAACGCATTTCTTCAGACCGCACGTGTCAAAGCGCCGGACACACCGAATCTCACCGATCTGGAAATAAAGCCAGCCCGTGATACCGCTGAAAATCTGGAAGATCAGGCTACCAAAAACACCCGGGATGCCATCCAGCTCGCGCAGGAAACTCGCCTCAAGGAATCCACAGAGCTGACAGCGTTGCAGGTGAAGCTAGGCGCAGTGGAAGTGAACTTCACCACTGCTCAAACGGCGGTCAAAGATGCCAAGGCCAAAATCTCCGGCCTGACCGGAGAAGAATACACCCAGGCAATTGCGAAAGAAAATGCCGCGAGAATGCCTCCCCCACAGCATTGTAGGGTTGATAGAAACCATGCTGAAGAGATCCGGTGTCCCGCATTCCTCGCTCTGGATGCCTTAGCGCAAAATCAAGAGGAGATCGCCGCCCAAATCGAAAAAGAAAAAAAGGAAAACGCGGATCACCTCGTCAAGTGCGAAGCGAATTTGGAGACCATCGGCTCCACAAAAAAACAGATTGGTTTGGATATCAAATCGGCAGAGAAATCGATCTCTACCATCGATGAGAAAATTGCCAACCGGAAAACGAAGCTAGCCACGATCGAGAAACCGTTCCCGATCATCGCAGCGAAAATCGACGATCTCGAAGAGGTGCTCGATAAAATAAAGGAAATTGAAAAACGAGAGGCCAAACTCGGTGACGAGGTGAAAGCGGCCAAAGCTCTTCAAGAGGATTTGCAAAAGCGACACAAGGAAACCGAGGACTTTTTCATCGACGAATACGCTTGGACGGTCGCCCAAATCTTCGGCGGGGAAGAAACCGAGACAAAATGCAAGTTCACCCGGGAACAGATTTCCTCAAGCATCACCTATCACGGCAAAGACCTGACTAGCGCCGCTGTCACCGCCCTGAAGAATCTAACCTTCGACATCGCCGCCATGACTTTTTCATGCCGAGGCAGAGGCCACCACCCCCGTTTCCTCCTCCACGATAGCCCACGAGAGGCCGATATGGCAGAGGCTCCCTACGGAAGAATCTTCGATCTTATCATCAAACAAGCCAAAGAACCCCCGAACTTCCAGCACATCATCACCACCACATCCCACCCACCGGAAGAATACCAAGAATTGCCATACCTCAGGCTCAAACTCGACAGCGCCACCTCAGCCGGAAAGCTGTTTAAACGAGACCTTTAGTCCATTCACTGTATTCCGCCACATTCCGTTGTCCTATGAGCGCCCGTACCTTTATTTCGCGACTGACAGCGACGCTTGCCCCAAAAACCAGACTCGAACTCAAGGACCTGCTGGCGAAGGGATACTTCCCTGATGAACTCCCCCCACCTTTCAATACGAAAGTTTTTTCCGATAAAATCACGGTCAGAGGACTGAGACTGCCGACACAGTTTACAGAACCAAAGGGCAAATGGTGCGAATACACAACCTTCAGCCTTGCGAGGCCAGGAGCATTGCGCAGGCGTCTGGCGATTCTTAATCCCCTTGCTTACTATCGACTAAGCAAGGAAATCGTCACCCATCAAAAGTCGCTTTTCAAGAAGGCTTCACCTAGTGTGGTTTGTCTATCGCATCCAAAAATATCGGCCAATGGTAACCGGGCAATCGCCACCCATAGCTCGCTAGGTGATTTACCAAATGCCCGTGCAAGATCACGTGTCGGGAAGCTATTTGCCCTACGAACGGACATTGCACGATTCTACCCATCCATCTACACACATTCGCTTGATTGGGCAATCACAGGGAAAGACAAGGCAAAATCAAATTTTGGGCGAGGCGTCAACCGCTTGGGAACTCGGATCGACGCTCACGTTCAAGCCGCTCAAAACGGTCAAACAAGAGGAATTCCAATCGGTCCCGATACTTCCCTGCTCCTAGCGCATGTCCTGCTTGCTCCAGTTGACAAAGCGCTGAAAAAGAAGGGAATTACCCATGGATTCAGATTCCTCGATGACTATGAACTGGTTTTTGAAAGCCGCTCTCTCGCCGAAGAAGCGTAAGCGGGGTCTGTAGCGCCGCTTGAAAATTCTGGCCGGCGTATTTCAGAGGGCGTCATAGTTCACCAACCTATGACGCCTATGAACGAATCCATCTTGAAGACCGACCGACAGGGTCGCCTGCGCTACACTCCGG
>JBGTDO010000061.1:0-3219 GCA_041748235.1 Akkermansiaceae bacterium
ATGGCCCCGCTCGACCTCGGCTGGCGCGCCCGCACCCAGGCCGAACTCGCCCTCAGGGCCGACCTGCACCCCCTCCTCACCAAACCCGCCGGGGGCCGCGACCTCTCCGGCCTTAGTGCTTACGAATCATGATGGACTCACACGAAGACACGAAGGCACGAAGGGATGTGGAGGAGTTGTCTGCTATTGTGGTGGACTGCGGCTACAAGTTGCATGTCAAAGCCGGTCCAGGTTTGCTGGAGACGGTCTATGAAGTGGTTCTTGCCAAGATGCTGGTCGATCAGGGAATGGCGGTGAAGAGACAGGTTCCCGTGCCGATCAAGCTCATGGGAATGGCATTCGAGGAAGGTTTTAGAGCTGACATCATCGTCGAAGATCGACTTTTGATCGAGCTGAAGTCGGTTGAAAATCTTCTTCCGGTTCATTCCAAACAAGTCCTGACCTACCTTCGTTTGCTCGATCTCCCGCTCGGTTTGCTCATCAACTTTGGAGCACCAACTTTTAAAACCGGATGCAAACGCATCGTTAATGGTCCTCAATCCTTCGTGTCTTCGCGTCTTCGTGTGAACCAAAATCCCGAGAATCCGTGACCATGGAAACCAACTTCATCCAGCAACTCACCGGCACCTTCGAGGGTCACGCCCAGCAGACCGAAAATGGCGTGGAATACTGGCTAGCCCGCGACCTGCAGCAACTTCTCGACTACGCCGAGTGGCGGAATTTCAACCAGTCGGCTATTACCAAGGCGAAAACCGCCTGCGAAGTCTCGGGTCACCGCACGGCGGACCATTTTGTTGACGTCAACAAAATGGTCGAGATCGGCTCCGGCACCCAGCGCGAGATCGACGACATCATGCTCACCCGCTACGCCTGCTACCTCATTGCCCAGAATGGCAACCCCCGGAAGCAGGAAATCGCCTTTGCCCAGACCTACTTCGCCATTCAAACGCGCCGGGCGGAATTGATCGAGCAGCGCCTCCTCGAAGCCGAGCGTGTCTCCGCCCGTCAAAAACTCACTGTCACCGAAAAGGAACTCTCCTCCGTTATTTTCGAGCAGACCGGCGGCAATCAGAACTTCGCCATCATCCGCAGCAAGGGCAACCACGCTCTTTGGCAAGCCCACCCAGGCCATGAAGGCCCAGTGGCAGGTGCCGGACAACCGCCCGCTCGCCGACTTCGCCCCCACCACCATCCACAACGCCTGCGAGCACGGCATGTCCAGCGAGCCGAAGATTTCCCGCGAACACGTCACCAACAACCAGGCCCTCCGCGACACCCTCCTCAACCGCGGCATTCGCCCCGAAAGCCTTCCTCCCGCCGAGGATGCCAAAAAAGTCGAACGCCGCCTGACCTCCGACGAAAAGAAGGCGCTGAAAAAGCCGGACACCTTGGAAGGCGCATGAGCCGAAAGACAAAAACCACCGCCACGAAGGGAAAGGCCACACCCGCGCTGGTGCCGAAGCTGCGGTTTCCGAAGTTTCGGGGGGCAGGAGAGTGGACAACAAAAACGCTTGGGTTGGTAGCGAAAATCAGCACCGAGAAAGTGGGTGACAACACCTGCATCCCCATGAGCATCACTTCTGGCGTTGGTTTGGTCAGCCAGATGGAAAAGTTCGGGCAGATCATCGCCGGAAGCTCCTATGCCATCTATCTTCTGCTAAAGAAAAACGACTTCGCTTACAACAAGAGTGCCACCAAGGAGTATCCCGAAGGATTCATAGCGTTGTATTCCGGCGACGAACTTGCCGCTGTGCCGAACAGCATTTTCACCTGCTTCCGAATCAAAGGCGATTCTCCCGAACCTTTATTTCTGAACTACCTGCTGCTCGGAAACCTTCATGGAAGATGGTTGCGGAACTTCATTGAGGTTGGGGCGCGTGCCCACGGTTCGCTGAGCATCAATGAAGGCGATTTGCTCGCTCTGCCGGTGCCGATCCCGAGTGGAAAGTCGTCATTGCGCGAACAACAAAAAATCGCCGAGTGCCTGAGTTCGGTGGACGAGCTGATGGCCGCGCAAACGCGGAAAGTGGACGCGCTCCAGACCCATAAAAAAGGGCTGATGCAGCAGCTTTTCCCCACCCCGGAGGAGGTTGAAGCATGATCTCCCGATTTCCCGTGTCCCAACGGGACCCCGCATACCAGCCCAGAGCAACGCTCTGGGAACCATTCCCAACACATTCCCGCGTTCTGAAGGAACGCCGCATATCCCCGAATGGCGGACGTGTCACCGATCACCCCCTATGCGGCGTTCCTTCAGAACGCGACCATTTCGCCATTCCCGAACCCAGGGTTTCACCCTGGGCTGGCATGCATTGCTCCGTTGGAGCATCGAACCGCCCTGATTGAATCCTCATGCCGCAATCACTCTCCAATATCCTTATCCACCTGATCTGGAGCACCAAGGACCGTCATCCGTGGCTGGAATCCGGCATTCGTGAAAAGACCCACGCCTTTCTCGCAGGAGCGGTGCGGCAATGTGATTGCGAGGCGTATCGTGTGGGAGGTGTCGCGGATCATGTGCATCTCGCGGTGCGGCTTTCCCGCACCTTGTCCGTCGCGGACTTGGTAAAGGAGGTCAAAACCGCCTCCAGCAAGTGGCTGAAGGCTCAAGACTCCGTGTTCACGGACTTTTACTGGCAACTCGGTTACGGGGCATTCTCCGTGGGGATGAGCCAAAAGGAGACGTTGCTCCATTACATCGACACCCAGGAGGAACATCACCGCACGCGCACCTTCCAGGACGAATACCGCGTCTTTCTCCAGAAATACGGAATCGAATACGACGAACGCTATGTCTGGGACTGATTCCCCCATTTGAACCATGAACGATCTGATTCTCCACACCACCGAAGACGGCCGCAGCCAGATCAAGCTCCGGGCCAAGGACCAAACCGTCTGGCTGTCCCAGCGAGAGATGGCGCAACTCTTTGACATCAGCACCGACAACGTGGGACTGCACCTCAAAAACCTCTTCGCGGAAGGGGAGCTGGAGGAGGAGTCGGTTACCAAGGAATCCTCGGTAACTGCCGCCGACGGCAAAAATTACCTCACTAAGCTCTACAACCTGGACGCCATCTTAGGAGGCTAGCAGAAATAACTTGAACAGTTCGGGTTATTGGGCCATGAACGTCGTGTGCAGGACGAGCCCACGGTCGCGGAGAAGTTCGCGCGCATTCGAAGCTTTCTCACGGAGGCGGGAGTGCGCCGATGGGCGGCCAA
>JBGTDO010000062.1:0-9905 GCA_041748235.1 Akkermansiaceae bacterium
GAAAGTGGCTTCCAGACCTCCCGCCCGAGGCCGGACTGCTCCTGAGTGGTTGAAAGAACACCGCCTTGCCACCCCCCCGAATCGAATTCCAAACGCCTTGCACAAAGGCGTTGAACGAACGCGCCCATTTTCCTTTTTAGGATTACGCGCCGTTTTTCATGTTCGAAATTTGCGGCGGCTCAGGCGGCCTTGCGGATGAGAGCGACGAGCACTCCCTGAATGACCAGTTCCGCCACCGGGGTGAGGTCCGGGAAAGCGGCGTTTTCGGCGCGGAGGTAGGGTTTTCCCTTTGCTGCGATGTAGCGTTTCAAGGTGGTTTCACCATCGATGAGGGCGGCAACGATGTCGCCGTTCCGCGGCTCGCGCTTCTCAAGGATGACGGTGTCGCCATCGCATATATGGGCGTCGATCATGGATTCACCACGGACTTTGAGCGCGAAGGTTTCGCGTTTCTTGGCGAGGCCGAGTGAGGCGATATCGATGGAGATGCAGCCTTCCTGCTCCTGCTCGACATCCTGTGCCATGCCGGCGGCAATGCGACCGTAGATGGGGATGTCACAGATCTCGGCGCGGTCTAGATCCTCGGGAAATATAACAGCGCGGGCTTTGTTGGCGCGGCGCTGGATGGCACCCTTTTTTTCGAGGGCGCGGAGATGGCTCATCGCAGCGGTCTGGCTGGCGAACTTGAAGTGGTGCTGGATTTCCCGGCTCGTCGGGATAAGTCCGTTTTCACGGTGCTCTTTTTTTAGGAACTCGAGGATCTCGGATTGGCGGGAGGTTAGGGAAATTGCCATGGTTCTTGAACAGTGTTCTTGAGAACAAAGTGCCCCGCCACTCCGGATTGGTAAAGGAAAATTTACCTATTCGACCTCCACGATCAGATTGATCTCCACCGAAACGTTGAGCGGGAGAGAGGCGGCGCCGAGGGCGGTGCGGGAGTGTCTGCCGCGCTCGCCGAAGATCTGAACGAGAAGTTCCGAGGCTCCGTTGATGACCTGTGGGTGGCCGAAGAAGTCGGCATCGGAATTGACGAAGCCGTTGAGGGCGACGATTTGCTTCACGTTGTCGAGCGAGCCAACGGCATCTCGGATGACTGCGAGGCGGTTGAGAATGATCATGCGCGAAGCTTCGACGGCCGTTTCCACCGGGCAGGCAGAGGGGACTTTTCCGAGGATTTGCGTATTTCCGTGGATTGGCAGGCCACCGGAGAGGAAGAGAAGGTTGCCGCTACGGACGTAGTTGACGTAGGCGGCGACGGGAACGGGAACTTCAGGGAGGCTGAGGCCGAGGGTTTCGATTTTGGCGAGGGTGGTGTCTTGCATGGGGCGTGTGGCGCCAGCTTGGACGGCGGGGGCGCGGGGGTCACGCAGAAATGCTGATGTGATCGAGGCTCAAGAACGGAGGCTTCACCGCAAAGGGACGGAAAGGCCGGGGTAGGTGGGACAGCGGTTATATGGTCACCAGTATATTAAGGCTGACGTCGCTGCGTGTTCAGGTAGGCGACGATCTCGGCATGGCCGAACATGGCGGCGAACTGGAGGGGTGTTTGGCCGCCGCCTTGATCGGCCTCGGGATCGGCACCGTGCTCGAGGAGGAGCTCGACGATCTCGCGATATCCCTTGAAGGCGACCCCGCCCAGGGGAGTCTGGCCGCGATCGTTGCGCTGTTCCGGATCGGCACCGGCGTAGAGGAGATGGGCGGTGGTATCAAGGTTGCCGTTGTATGCGGCGAGCATGAGGAGGGTGTTGCCCTTTTCATCCGAGAGGTTTCTAGGAAGGCCGGCTGCGAGCATGGCGGCGAGGAGTTCCGTCTCTCCCTGGCGCGCGGCATCGATGGCCTGTGCCTGGAGTTCGAGATAACGGGCTTCTTCTTCTGGGCTGGTGGTGGCCATGGTTTGTTAGACGGCGGCGGGTTCCTCTTGAAGGGATATGTTGTTGGCTTGGAAATCCATTTTCAAGGCCTTGGCGACGCCGACCGCGTAGGCAGGATCGGCTTTGTGGAAGTGCTCGAGCTGGCGGAGGATGATGTTTTCCGGCACTCCGACCATGGCTGCGGCGATGTTGTGGAAAAGCTGCTGCTGCTGGTCCTGTGACATCAGGCGGAAAAGATTTCCAGGTTGGGTGTGGTCGTCGTTTCCTTCGCGATGGTTGTAGCGGTCGGCATCGCCGGAGATGGCGAGAGGTGGCTCGGCGAAGCGGTCGTCGTCGACAGGTCCACCCATGCTGTTAGGTTCGTAGTAGGCGTCGCTGGAGGAGGGTTTGTCGAAATTCATGGAGCCATCCATGTGGTAGGTGTTCACTGGGGATTTCGGCAGGTTGACTGGGAGCTTTTCGTACCATGTGCCGAGCCGGTAGCGGTGGGCATCGGCGTAGGAGAAGATGCGCGCCTGGAGCATTTTGTCCGGAGAAAAGCCGATGCCGGGGACGATGTTCGAGGGGCTGAAGGCGGCTTGTTCGATTTCTTGGAAGTAGTTTTCCGGGTTCCGATTGAGTTCGAGGATGCCGACGTCGATGAGCGGATAGTCGCCGTGCGGCCAGACCTTGGTGAGATCGAACGGATTGATGTGGTAGGTCTCCGCCTCTTTCTCCGGCATCACCTGTATCTGCATTTTCCAACGCGGGAAATCGCCTTGGTTGATGGCATCATAGAGATCCTTCTGTGAGCTTTCCCGGTCCTTGGCGATGACCTGCTCGCCCTCGGCGTTGGTCATGGTCTCGATACCTTGGAGGGTTTTGAAATGGAATTTCACCCAGAAGCGCTCGTTCTTCGCGTTGAGGAGGCTGAAGGTGTGGGAGCCGTAGCCGTTGACGTGGCGGTAGGATTTTGGCAGCCCCCGGTCCGACATGAGGATGGTGATCTGGTGAAGACTCTCCGGCGAGAGCGACCAGAAATCCCACATGGCGGTGGCGCTGCGCATATTGGTGCGCGGGTGGCGCTTCTGGGTGTGGATGAAGTCAGGGAATTTCATCGGATCGCGGACGAAGAACACCGGGGTGTTGTTGCCGACTAGATCCCAGTTGCCTTCGTCGGTGTAAAATTTCAGCGCCCATCCGCGGACGTCGCGCTCCGCGTCAGCGGCACCGCGCTCGCCAGCCACGGTGGAAAAGCGGAGCAGGCATTGCGTCTCTTTGCCGATCTTGGAAAAGGCGGCGGCCTTTGTGAACTGAGTGATGTCGTGGGTGATGGTTAGCTTCCCGTAGGCACCGGAACCCTTTGCATGAACGGCACGCTCCGGGATGCGCTCGCGGTTTTGGTGGGCGAGCTTTTCAATCAGCTGGTAGTCTTCCAAAAGCAGCGGACCACGGCGGCCGGCGGACTTCGAATTCTGGTTGTCGGCGATCGGGTTTCCGCCGGTGGTCGTCATCTGTGGTCTTTCGGTCATGGTCTGTGAGTGGTGTGATTAGTGCGAGGTGTATCAGGAAATCTGGTATTGTGGAATTGTTCTCTTGCAATACTTGCGATCGGATTATCCTATGGCAGAATGAGGGATGGATCTGCGGCAGCTGGAGTATTTCGTAGCGATTGTGCGGGAGGGTTCGCTGACGGCCGCAGCGAAGCGATGCCGGATCGCACAGCCTTCATTGAGCCAGCAGTTGAAGGCTCTTGAGGAGGAGCTGGGCGAGCCTCTGGTCTATCGAAAGCCGCGCGGCGTGGAGGTCACACCGGCCGGACTGGTGCTTCTGGAACAGGCGGAGGCTCTGCTGATGCAGGCGAGGGAGCTGCGGGAAAATTTTGCGAGGCGGCGGGAGACACAGCAGGGGAGGGTGGTCTTTGGGATCATTCCGACTCTCGCTCCATACCTCCTTCCGAAGCTGCTGAGCCCTTTCCGAAAGGCATTTCCGCAGGTGGATGTGCAGGTGCGGGAGGCGAAAACGATGGGCCTGATCCAGCAGGTGGTGGACGGCACGCTTGGCTTCGCGATCCTTAGCGACGTGACGGCTGCTGACAAAAAGCGCTGGTCGCTCCACACCCGCGAGCTTTTCCGGGAGCCGCTGATGCTAGCGTTGCCACCGGGGCATCGCTTGGCGGCTTCGCAAGATTCTCCCCGGCCTGAAGATCTCGGAGGTGAAAACCTGATTCACTTGCAGGACGGCCACTGCCTGACAGACCGGACCTTGAAGGTCTGTCGGCTTGAGCGCCTGGATCCGCGGCTGGAGTGCGATCAGCTTGAGACCGCGCTAGCGATGGTCGGTGCGGGATTGGGAATGGCGGTGGTGCCGGAGATTGCGACGAGCATCGGGACGCGCCCGGACATCCGGCTGAGATCGTTCGCAGAGCCGGTGCCCGAGCGGACGATCAGCTTGATGAAGCGACGCTCGTCCACCCTGACCAAGCCGGAGGAGGCTTTGATTGCGCTGGTAAGACGGCTTTAGCTTTTTCACCGCGGGGCTCAGGGATGTCCTTGCACCAAACGACGGCGGGGATAATGTGGCCGGTGATGAAACGAACCCTCCTGATCTGCCTTCTGCCGCTTTTTGCCCCCTGCCTGAGCCACGCGGCGATCGGAACCGAGCTGGTTTACAAGGGTCTGGAGCGTCCGGTCTGGGCTGGCGCGCCAGCTTCGGCGGAAGGAAAGCTTTGGGTGATGGAGCAGGCGGGGACCGTTTGGATCATCGATCTGGAGACGGGCAAGCGCTCTGACCAGCCGTTCCTGAAGATCAATGAGCGGGTGGATCGGTCGGGGAATGAGGAGGGTCTGCTGGGACTCGCGTTCGCTCCGGATTTCGAAAAAAGCGGGCGCTACTATGTGAATTTTACGGACAAGGACGGACACAGCCAAGTGGTTCGTTTCGTCAGCAAAGACGGGAAAACAACCGATCCAGATACCGGCGAAACCATTTTACGATACAAGCAGGATTTCCCAAACCACAATGGGGGTTGGCTCGATTTCGGACCCGACGGGATGCTCTATATCGCGACGGGCGACGGCGGCTCGGCAAACGACCCGAAGAGCCGTGCGCAGGATCTCTCGACTTATCTGGGGAAGCTTCTGAGAATCGATGTGTCGGGTAAAACCGGCTATGCCGTGCCGGAAGACAATGGTTTCGCAAAGCGGGAAGGGGCTCTTCCAGAGATCCATGCCATCGGCTTGAGGAATCCGTGGCGCTCCTCATTTGATAGGAAAACTGGCGATCTTTGGATTGGTGACGTGGGCCAGGGTGCCTGGGAGGAAATCAATTTTGTTCCTGTCGGCGAAGCTGGAGGAAAGAATTTCGGCTGGCGCTTGCGGGAGGGTCTGGTGGCGACGCCGAAAAGAGGCGTCGGCGGAGAAAGGCCCGAGAACAACATCGATCCGGTTTACGTTTACAAACATGGCAGCGGTCCATCGGAAGGACTTTCAGTGACGGGCGGTTTTGTATACCGTGGTAAGAACGTTAAGGAGCTCGATGGAAGATATCTGTTCGCGGATTACCAGAATCCACGCATCTGGTCGGTGGTGCAGAAAGGCGGAAGGGTTTCAGATCTCGCCGATCACACAAGCGATCTCCAGCCGGAGGGTGGGCGGATCAATCTGATTTCTTCCTTCGCCGAAGATGCGGATGGCGAACTGTACATCCTCGATCTCAGCGGCCCGATCTATCGGATCGTGAGCAAGTGAATCAGTGGTCCAAAAATTTTCCCGGGTTCAAGATCCCGTTGGGATCGAGCGTTTTTTTGAGCGAGCAGTGGACGCCAAAGGAGGTTTCACCAAGCGCCTGTTTGATCCACGGTTTTTTAGCGAGGCCGACTCCATGCTCGCCGGTGATCGCGCCGCCGTTCTCAAGGACCCAAGAAAAAAGGATGTCGAGTGCGGCATCGGCGCGCTCGCGGATCTCCGGCTTCTCGTAGTCGGCGACCATCAGGTTTGTATGGATGTTGCCATCGCCGGCGTGGCCAAAACAGGCGACGGGAATGCCGGTTTCCCGCTCAAGCAACCTGGCGAAATTCACAAGCTCCACCAGTTTGCTGCGGGGAACGACAATGTCTTCGTTAAGTTTAATTAAGCCAGTGTCGCGAAGGGAGTAGGAAAACTCACGGCGGAGCTGCCAGATCGCCTCGCACTCCGCTTCGTCCCTCGCCACGCGGATCTCGCCTGCGCCGCATTTCCGCAGGAGGGTGTGAAGTTCTTCCAGCTCGGAAGCGACAGCCGCAGGTCTGCCGTCGATCTCGACGATGAGGTGGCCGTCACCGGGTGGGAAGGTTTCTGAGCCTAGCCTTTTTCTCGCGGCGGCGAGCGTGAAGGCATCGGTGATTTCGAGCGCGGAGGGCAGGTGCCCGGCTTGGAGTATGGCCTGCACAGTGGCGGCGGCGGTGGGGAAATCTGGAAAAACGGCGGCCAGCATCCCGCGCGATTTTGGCTTTGGGATGATGCGGGCGGTGATCTCGGTGACGACGCCGAGCATGCCTTCGGAGCCTACAAAAAGACCGATGAGATCAAAGCCGGTTTTGTTTTTATGCAGCCGTCCGCCGCACCGCATCACTCGCCCGTCGGCAAGCACGACCTCAAGCCCGAGCACGTAACTACGAGTAACACCGTACTTCAGGCAGCGCGGGCCCCCGGCGTTTGTCGCGACGTTGCCGCCTATCGAGCACTCTTTGAGCGAAGCTGGATCGGGCGGATAATCCCAGCCAAGCTCCCGCACCGCCTTCTGAAGATCCCCGGTAATCACTCCCGGCTGCACGATCGCGATTCCGTCTTGCGGGTGGATGCCGAGAATGCGGTTCATCCTTGCGGTGGACAGCACGATGCCGCCCCGGGTCGGAACGCAGCCGCCGACGTAGCCGAATCCGGCACCACGCGTCGTCACCGGAATCCGCTTTTCATTGGCGAAGGCGAGAACCTTGCTGACGTCCCCGGTGCTCTCGGCGAAGATCACAAGATCCGGCGGGTGGCTGGCGAACCATTTGTCGCCCGAGTGCGCCGCGCGGTCGTCAGGAGTCAGGCTTACTTTTCCTTCACCGATGAGCTGGCGGAGGTCTTCGGCAAGTGATGCGGTTACTGAATTGGTGCGGGGCGAGATCTCCATTTGAACGCTCAGTCGTAGTAGGGCTTGAGCATCAGGTAGCAGATCGGGCCGGTGATGGCAACGTATAGCCAGAGGGGGAAAACCCACCTTGCCATGATCCGGTGGGCCTCGAAGCGGTTAGACCATGCCGATACGAAAGTCAGAAGGACCAACGGCAGGCTGATACCGGCCGCCACGATGTGAGTGATCAGCAGCACGATGTAGAGCGGCCGGGAGGTGCGCACTTCCTGCAGTTCTTCCAGCGAGACGGTCCCGTTATGATCCGCGTCTCCGAAGCGCGTTTCAGGCGTGGTGAAGTGATAGGCGACGTAACCTAGCAGAAACAGCACCGAGAAACCCATCGCCGCCAGCATCAGCTGCCGATGCCGGAGGATCTGCCCCCGCTTCACCGCTACAATTGCCGCGACCAAAAGAAATGCCACGATGGTGTTGATCACCGCATGGACGCGCGGGAGAAAATCCAATGAAACTCCCTCGGGCAGGGGAATTTGGAGATTTGGTGCGTGCATCAGCGCAACGATGATGAAGACCACTCCAGTTAGAATCCACGTGAGGATTTTGAGTTTCTTCGACAGCTTTAGATTGGGCTCGCGGGAGAGCCACTCGCTGCGTTCGTCGGCGGGTGTCATCGGGGTGTGGGGGAAGCTAGATACCGGGGGTTTCGTTTTTCTCGAGCTCCTTGCGGATGCGCTCGGTCATTTCGGTTTTGAGCTCTTCATACAAGCCCGGGTTAAGCTTGCGGCCGTCCTCGGAACGGGCGTCTGCGAGGGGCCATTTGCCGATCACGTTGAAATCGCGGTCCACGAGGATCAGGCCCATATCGTGCTGAAACCTACCGTTCGCTTCGATGTCCTCGGGATCGGTGCGCTCGCGGATGCCGAAGAATTTCAGGGTGTTCTCGAGGTAGTCGTGAGTGGCTTTTTCGTCGCCCGCGTTCAAGAACCACCAGTTGTCCGCATCGGCACCGAGAGCTTCCGCGTAGGCGTTGAGTTTTTCCTGGTCGTCGGCATTGGGATCGATGCTGACGCAGACGATGTGGAAATCGGGATGATCTTTGAACTCATCGTAAAGCGCCCTTAGCTCGGTGCCGTTTCTCAACGCGCAATGAGGACAGACGGCGAAAAACTCCGCGATCACCCAGACCTTGCCGCGCAGATCCGATAGCTTCACGTCTTTTCCGGACTGCGTGGTTCCAGCCAGATCGCTTACGATCGGAAACCACTTTTCCTCCGCATTCTGCCCTTGGAATTGGAAGGCGGAAGTGTTGTCCGCCTGGGCCTCGATTCGTGGGACGATCAGGAAATTCACGACCAGCAGAATCGCCGCGCAGATGGCCGCGACGCCACTGTAAAACAGAACGAGCGTTGTCTTCTTGGTCATGATTTTGCTTCTTTCTCTTTCAAGAGGGTCTCGATGGTCTCGAAGAGCAGCACCTCCATTTGCTCGACGTGGTTCAGCTCGATGCCCGTTTTGATTCCTTCGGCGTCCCACTCTTGCGCCTGCTCGAAATCAAAGGGCGTGACAAAGGGTGTTCCACCGTGCTTCTGGGGGACCACCGCGCGCCTGACGTGGCGCTCGTGGTCGATCAATACGATTGATGGATCGTAAATCCAGCGGCCGTCCTTTTCGTGGGGAAAGCGGGTGGCTTTGAATTCGTTTTTCACGAAACGATGCAAGGTCGGCCGGTCGTTTGAGGCAACCGTCCACTGCGGCAGATCGGCCCCAAGCTGATCCGACATTTCCCGCAGCTGTCCGGTAAGTCCTTCCGCAGGTCCGGGATCGAGCAGCAGGGTCACCAGTGCGATGTCGTCATTGGCACGGAACCGCTCGGCCACCCTTTTCATAACACCGATCGTCAGGGGATCCGGCTGCCCAAGAGGCAAAACCTGAACGACAAGGATTTTCCCTTTCAATGCCATCAGATCGCTGATCTGCCCGTCCTGCCTGACGAAACGGAGATCCTTGGTTTCGGAAATCTGGAACGCAAGGTTGGGCCGGTCATCCTTCGCACCCTCGTCCGTGTGCTTCTGGTAAGCCGTGAGGATCACGAAGCCTCCGATGATCATGATCGCCACAAGAATGAACGCGGTCCGGCGGAGTTTTTTCGGATCCGGGGTCACGGGTTCTAGGTCGGTCACAGGCATCTCTCGCGGGGAGAGTAATGAAGAAGCCCGGCTTGTCCATAGGGAGCGGCAAGAATCTTTTTCCGAAGAACCGGTGGTTCAACCCGCTCAATCGTCCCAAATCCAGGCTTTGATTTGTTCTTCAAGCGCGTACCTATCACACTGCACCACCCGCCTTCATCTTACCTGCTGAAGTTGTAATTGATAAATAATTGTCACTTTTATCTTGTCATCCTTCAGCTTTCTTCATCCATTTCACTTGTCCATCCTGATGGACGGGGACTTCTAAACCTCAGTATAGGCGGTCGGCATCGACCGCGACGATGCCGCCAAACCGACCGAAAGGCCGGGGAGGCGGCGGCGCATGTCCAGGCCGCTCTCTCCGGGGAAACGGCTAAAGGCCGTTGCGGTCGGCCTATACCGACTTTAGAACTCCCCGTCCACCTGGAAGGAAACCACTGATGAATATGAAAACGTTTCCTCCCCTGGCCGCAGCCTTGGCTGCTTCGCTCGCTTTCGCGCCCGCGCAGCAGCGCCCCGCCCTTCTTTCCGATCCGCCAAATGGCACCGAGGCTCCGCCCTTGGAAGGCCGCGCCGCCTTCAAGCGCGCCGAGGTGCTTCAAACCACCGTCACCCGCCAAGGCGGGCGCGACATCATCGTCCAGCAGCTGGCGCTTGATCCGAACGATCCCGTGAAGCCGGTTGTGCCTGAAGCCCACGCGCCTGCTTCCGCCGCCGGGGCTTCCTCGTCGCCGGACACCGCCGCCGACTCCTT
>JBGTDO010000063.1:0-36433 GCA_041748235.1 Akkermansiaceae bacterium
GTGGCTTCCAGACCTCCCGCCCGAGGCCGGACTGCTCCTGAGCGGTTAAAAGAACACCGCCTTGCCACCCCCCGAACTAAATTCCAAACGCCTCGCGCAAAGGCGTTGAACGAACGCGCCCATTTTCCTTTTTAGGTTTACGGATTACTACGGGAATTCTTTCTCAGCAATTGCGCGGACGGGGGTGAAGGTGCTGCTTAGGAGTTGCGGGAGATGTGCCGAGGACTGAGAATCGAGGGATGGAAGAGCTGAATGTCGATTCGAAGCTTGGTGATGTGATGCGGATTCTGCCGGGAGGGCGGCGAGCTTTGTTTGCGCGGTATCATCTGGGGGGGTGCCAGAGCTGCGCTTTTTCCGAGAAGGAAACATTGGGGGAGCTGTGCGTCCGGGCGGAGCTGGAGGCGGACGAGGTGCTGGCGCATTTGCTGGCGAGTCATGAGCATGACCGGACGATGCTGCTGGAGCCTTTGGAGGTGAAGCGGCGGATGGATGCTGGAGAGGAAATCCAGTGGTTGGATGTGCGCACGCGGGAGGAACACGAGGCGGTGAGGATCGCCGGAGCCGTTTTTTCTACACAGGAGCTTCAAGGGAGAATCTTCGCGGAAAAGCCGGAAGGTCTGCTCGTGTTGTTTGATCACAAAGGCAGCTATGTCCTCGATCAGGTGGCTTGGTTCCGCGGGCACGGCCTCGACAATACCTTTGGTTTGGCCGGCGGGATCGATGCATGGAGCCAGGAGGTGGATCGGTCAGTCGGGAGGTACGCGCTGGAGCTAGAGTGATCCAAGGCGCTCCCATTGCCGCTCCTTGGTCAGGACAGGTCAAGCGAGCTTCGGTGGCGGGAAGGGCTGGTCGGAGATGAGCCAGTCGTCGTTTTTCTCAGTAAAGGTTTTGACGGACCAATCGCTGGGGAAGAGAGCGACGAGCCAGCCGTGGGGGTCGCGGGCGAGGGAGACGCCGAGGGAGAGATTGGGGCGGGCCTCGGGGGCTGCGGGATCGCCTTCATTCGGTCTTAACCAGCGGGCGATTGACCAGTCACAAGGTTCTAGGCGGGTTTCGGCAGCATATTCGCTTTCCAGACGATACTGGAGGACTTCGAACTGGAGCGGGCCGACTGCTCCGAGCAGCGGGATGTAGGATGCGGGGGCGTCAAGCGGGGTAAATTCGGTGGCGACGCCTTCCTTGAGGAGCTGCTGGAGTCCGTCGCGGAAGCGCTTGTATTTCGCGGTGGAGTTGTTGTGGAGGTAGGAAAAGCACTCCGGCGGGAAGCGCGGGATCTCATCGAAGAGGATTCCGGGGATGGTGGAGAGAGTGTCGCCAATAAGCAGGTCGTAGTTGCCGACAAGGCCGACGACATCGCCAGCGTAGGCGTCGTCGACTGTTTCTCGATCACGGGCGAAGAGACGCTGGGAGTTGGCGAGGCGGACCTGATCGCCGGTGCGGGAGTTGATGACGTCCATGTCGCGCTCGAACTGGCCGGAAACGATGCGGATGAAGGCGATGCGGTCCCGGTGCTTCGGGTTCATGTTTGCCTGGATCTTGAAAACGAAGGCGGAGAAGTTTTCGGAGGCGGGGTGGACGGTTTCGGAGCTACTGATCCGTGGTAGAGGGGGAGGTGAGAGTTCGAGGAAACGGTCGAGGAGCAGCTGGACACCGAAGTTGTTCGCGGCGGAGCCGAAGAAGACGGGGGTAAGTCTTCCTGCGAGCACCTCGGCGACATTGAATTCAGCGCCCGCGCCTTCAAGAAGCTCGAGTTCGTCGCAAACCTGATTGTAGGTGATCTCGTCGACGGCGTTTTTGACACTCTGGTCCTCGATGCCGGTAACGGATTCGGGCGCGCGGTAGGCGCCGTGGGCGGTGCGCTCAAAAAGGTGGACCTGCTTGTGCTCCCGATCATAGACGCCGCGGAAACGGGGGCCGTCGCCAAGTGGCCAGTTGAGCGGGTAGGCGGCGATGCCGAGGACGGATTCCAACTCGTCGAGAAGATCCAGCGAAGGGCGCGCCGGACGGTCGAGTTTGTTCATGAAGGTGAAAATGGGCACTCCTCGGCGGCGGCAGACCTCGAAGAGTTTCCGCGTCTGGGCCTCGATTCCTTTACCTGCATCGACGACCATGACGGCGGCATCGACGGCGGTGAGGACGCGATATGTGTCCTCGGAGAAGTCCTTGTGGCCCGGGGTGTCGAGAATGTTTACGACGCAATCCTTGTATTCGAATTGCAACACGGTGGAGGAAACGGAGATTCCGCGCTTTTTTTCCAGTTCCATCCAGTCGGAGGTGGTGGCGCGCTGGTTTTTGCGGGCGGTGACGGAGCCGGCGAGGTTGAGGGCACCGCCGTAGAGAAGAAATTTTTCAGTTAGGGTGGTTTTACCAGCGTCCGGGTGGGAGATGATCGCGAAGGAGCGGCGGCGGGAAACCTCCTTTTGGATTGCGGCTGAGGGTGCGGAGTAGGAGGTGGCGGACATCGGACGCGATGGAAATAAGGGACGGCGGCGGGCTGGGCAATTGGAAACCGCGCGGGTGGGGCCGGGCGGGGTTGCCGGGCGGATGAAAATGGGGTTGGGCTGCTTTGAAATGCCGGGATTTCAGGGTTCTTGTGGGCAGAAAATGCGGGTTGCCAAGGCACCGGGGTCGCGCTAGTTTCGCGACCCGTTCAGGAGCGGCCGCTGAGGCGCTGGAGCGATCACAACACAGATTTTCATTTTGGGATTTGTTGATACCATCAAGCGTTGGCGGCTCGCCAAAAAAGGTTTCTCCGCAGGGAGGAAGCGCCGGGTGCATGGTGAGAGCGCGACGGTCTTTGCCTTGGAGAACAGTGAGTTTGTCCGCATGGCGGTGTATATCGCCTTCGCCGTGGCTTCGGCGATTTTGGTGCTGAAAGCCTCCCCCAGTGCGGCATTCGCGGCAGATCCTTTCCAAGGCATGGTCTACGGCTTTGTTCTCGCGCTGACGGCGCTGACGATGTTCCACGTCAGCCATCAGCAAACCTGCCGGCGGAACAGCCGTGCGGTGCTGGTGCTTGGCGCTATGATCGGCCAGCTGGTGCTGGTGCGGCTGGTGATGACACTGGCGGATGCTGGGTCGATCCAGGAAAGCTATCGTTATTTGTTCGTGCCCTGCGCTCTCGCGCCGATGCTGCTGGGGATTCTGCTGGGCCGGGCGGTAGGAAGTTTCGCGGCTGTTTACGTCAGCTTGATAGGCAGCCTGCTGGTGCCGGTGGACGATGTGATGAACTATTTGATCGTCAGTCTCGTGGCGGGGATGACTGCTGTCCTCTGCACTGACCGCGTGGGGAAGCGCATTCAGCTGCTGTGGGCTGGCATCTATGTCGGAGTGGTGATGGTCTTGCTGGCGCTGGTGCTCGGAGAGCTGGATGCGATGACGGTTTTCGGGCCAGGCTCGATCGACCGGCTGCAAGTGTTGGGGACGGGAAGCGCGATCGCTTTTGCCACGGCAATGGCCACAGCGATGCTGATCAGCGGCTTTCTGCCGATGTTTGAAGGAACTTTTCAGCTGACGACTGACATCAGCTGGCTGGAGCTGAGCGATCTAAATCACAAGTTGCTCCGGCAGATGCAGCTGGAGGCTCCTGGGACTTTTCACCACAGTCTGGTTGTATCGGCCCTGGCCGAGGCGGCGGCGGAAAAAATTGGGGCGAACGCGCCGATGTGCAGGGTCTGCTCCTATTTTCATGATGTGGGAAAACTGAAGAAGCCGGGATATTTTATCGAGAACCAGCACGACGGCGGCGAAAATCCCCACGACTCGCTGACGCCGACGATGAGCGCCCTAATTATCATCGCTCACGTGAAGGATGGGATCGATCTGGCGGTGAAGCACAAGCTCAACCCTCGCGTGATCGAGGTGATTCAGGAGCATCACGGCGATTCGCTGGTGTATTTTTTCTACCGCAAAGCCCAGGAGCAGAAGAAGGCGGAGTTGGAAAAAGTGGATCGACGGTTGGAGAATCCAGAGGATCTGCCGAAGGTGGAGGAGAAAAACTTCCGCTATCCAGGGCCGCGGCCAAGCACCCGCGAGAGCGGGATCATCTGCCTGGCAGACACGATCGAAAGCGCCTCCCGCACCTTGCGCAAGCCGACTCCCGCGAAGATTCGGGCGCTGGTTGAGGAGTTGGTGCGGGCGAAAATCAACGACGGCCAGCTCGATGGTTGTCCGCTGACGCTGCGGGAGTTGGCGCTGGTGAAGGAAAGTTTCTCCCAGACACTGAGGAGCATGTTGCACAGCCGCATCGATTTCCCGAAGGCGGAGGAGAAGAACGGCTCGACCAAGCGTCCCTCCGGCATGGGTCGTGACAGCATGCTGGATAGCCGTCTCACCACCGTCACCGAGCGTAGCAACTAAAACATCATTATGTCACTGGAAGTCATCATCGGAAACCATCAGACAGCGATCGAGATTCCCGTCTGCTGGATTACCGCCCTTGAAGACGTCGGCGAGGAGGCTGCAGTCATGGCTCTGGCCGCAGCGGCGGAGGACGAAAACTCCCTCTCCCATCTGGCCACCTTGGAAGTCGCGTTGGTCGATGACGAGACGAGCGCCAAGGTCCACAAGGATTTTATGGAGATTGAGGGACCAACGGACGTGATCACTTTTCACCACGGAGAAATCGTTATCGGCGCGGAGGTGGCGCTGAGGCAGGCGCAGGAATACGGGGAGCCACCGGCCCGCGAAATTCTACGATATTTCGTCCACGGCCTGCTTCATCTGGCGGGCCATGAGGATGCGGAGCCGGAGCAGCGCAAGGCGATGGAGGCGGCCCAGGAGGAGATCGTTGCCAAGCTCTGGGCGGAGGGGCTGGCGGAAAAGATGGCCTAGCCGAGGTATTTTTCGCCTCGCAGCACTTCCACATCCGAGGCGTAGGTGATGATCGCCCAATCCGCGAAGTAATTTTCCGCGATGTCGTCCATGATCGCGTCTGCGGTCTCACGGGACACGATCGTGACGATCTGCGAGTTTCGGCCCTCGAAGTCGGAGGCGCGGTTGCCGCGGGAGCCTTCGCCCTCCACGGCGGTGATCGTCCAGCCGGTGGCCCGGTGCTTTTTCAGAAGCTTTAGAATATCATCACGGAGCAATCGCTCGCAGACGACGGTGACTTTGCGAAGTTGGACCTTTAGAGCCATGAGCTGAGAATGTTAGCGAGTTTCTGGAGCAGGGGAATTCCAATTGCGAGGTTGAATGGGAAGGTGATGCCGAGGGAGAGTGTGAGGTAGTAACCGGGGTTCGCCTTTGGCAGGGCGACGCGGACGGCCGCTGGAGCAGCGATATACGAGGCGCTTCCGGCCATAGCCCCGAGGATCGCGGCGCCACCTGGAGACATCCCGACAAGCAGTGCGGCGAAAACTCCGAGCGCCCCATGGGCTACAGGAATGAAGCAGCCCAGCAGTAGCAAACGGACGCCGGCCTTGCGCGCATCACGAAGGCGTTTTCCGGCGATCAGGCCGAGTTCGATCATGAAAATGCATAGTGCGCCTTTGAAGGCAGCCCCGAAAAATGGTTGAATATCGAGCAGCTTTGCGGGGCCGCACAGGGCCCCGATGATCAGCCCGCCCGCTAGGAGCACGATGCTTTTTCCAGTGGCGACTTCGTGGAGAGCCTTTTTCCAGCTCGCCTTTCCGTCCGAATTTCCTCCGCTGTTGGCGAAGAGCAGGGCGACAATGATGCCAGGCACCTCCAGCACCGCAACCAAAGCGGGGAGATATCCCTCGGACTCCATGCCGGATCTTTTTGCCGCCTCAACAGCGGCAAGAAACGTTACGACCGATACGGAGCCATAATGGGCGGCGACGGCGGCGGAGTCCTCGGTGTTGAGGCGCCCGCATTTTTTCATCAGGTAAAACGCGGAGACGGGGGTGATAATTCCGAGCCCCAGAGTGATCACCGCCGGCATAAGCATCTCGCCAAGCGGCGTGATTGCCAGTGCTGAGCCCCCTTTGAGGCCGATCGCGAGCAGAAGGTAGATGGACAGTCCCTGATAGATCGGCTCCGGGATCGCCAAGTCGCTCTTCAGCCAGCGGGCGATGATGCCGAGGGCAAAACAAAGAACTACGGGTGAAATCAGATTTTCCGCAAGCAGGGACATCGCGCGGGAGAATGAGAGGGCGCGCGCGATTGGCAATCAAAACCGCATGTTTAGATTCGCTTCTCTTCTATGTCGTAGATGTCGAAGAGAACGTAGATTGGGCGGTTTTTCGGGATGTTCTGCGGAATGTAGGTTTCTAGAAACTCTTGAAGGTTGTCCGGGAGCTCGCTGATGTGTTTATCGCGCCAGTCGTTGTTCCAGCGGATGATCTCGATTTTCTCCCGGGATTTCGCGTTTTTCTCGACCCATTCGGAGACCGCCGCGTCGTCGGCACCAGTGGCGACGAATTCGCGGAAGTCGGCATACTTAATTCCCACGAAGTCGAGCCAGATGTTGTCCAGCGGGCAGTCGGAGTGGTAGTCGCCGATCGTTCCGGCGATGTCTGCACGGCACTTGTCGAGGGCCCGTGCGGCGATGACGTAGCCTGCGATGGAGTTGTCGCGGGCGCTGCGGGGATATTCTGTGGTGAGGTCTGGGGATTGAATGCTCATGGTGGAGCACCGTGGTGCGGCTGGGAGAATTTGCCAGTGACGATTTGAGGGGGTGCAGCCACCCGCAAGTGATGGCGAACTTGAGAGGTGAGAGCTTGAGATGGAAATTGTCGGGGAGCCCACGCGCGTTCGCGTATTGCGGAGCCCGCCGGGAGGGAGGTAAATCTCCCGACTCCGCCTTGCATCGGGCCGGGATGGCGGACATCTTTTCCGCGTGATGAGTCGCGAAGGAATGGCCGAGGTGCTGGAGAAGATCGCGTTGCTGCTTGAGCTGAAGGGTGAAAACCCTTTCAAGGTTCGGGCGTACCGGCAGGGGGCGGAGGTCGTGCTTTCGATGGAGGAGGACGTCGTGGAACTGGCGAAGAACGAACAGCTCAAAGGGGTCAAGGGTATTGGGGATGCGCTGCGGGAGGAACTTTATGAAATGGCGGCGACGGGGGGTCTCGGATTCTATGAGAAGCTGAAGAGCGAGTTTCCCGAAACTATTTTTCATTTGTTTGACGTGCAGGGGCTGGGCCCGAAGAAGATCAAGGCACTGTATGAGACGCTGGGAGTGGACTCGTTGGAGAAACTCAAAGCGGCGTGTCTGGAAGGAAAGGTGGCGACAATTCCCGGCTTCGGCGCGAAGACGCAGGTGAAGATTCTCGAGGCCCTGGCGGCGAACGAGACTTTTGCAGATCGATTTCTGTATGTGAGTATCGGTCCGATGGTGGAGGGCATGCTGGAGACGCTGAGGCTGCATCCGGAGGTGTCGCGGGTGGCTGTAGCCGGTTCATACCGGCGGGGAAAGGAGACCGTCGGTGATCTAGATTTTCTCGTAGCGACGAAGGAGGGCGCGCTGGTCTGCGAGGATTTTACAACTCTGCCGCAGGTGGAGGCCGTGCTTGGCTGCGGGGACACAAAGGCTTCGGTGAGATTGCAGAACGGGATGCAGTGCGATCTTCGCGCGGTTGCTAACTCTGAGTTTCCTTTCGCTTTGCAGTATTTCACCGGCTCCAAGGAGCATAATGTGGCGCTGCGCTCGCTGGCCCTGAAGAAAGGTTGGTCGCTCAATGAGTATGGGCTCAATCCAATTGATGAGAGCGCGCCGCAGCCCGTGGTGGAGGAGGAAAAGGATGTTTACCGGCTACTAGGTCTGCAGTATATTGAGCCGGAACTGCGCGAGAACCGGGGCGAGATCGAAGCGGCCGCCGAAAACAAGCTGCCACGGCTGGTGGAACTGATGAACCTGCGCGGGACGTTTCACAACCATACCACTGAATCGGATGGGCGCGACACGCTGGAAGGTATGGTGGAGGAGGCGCAGGAGCTGGGGCTTCAGTATCTCGGTATCTCGGATCACTCCAAGAGCTCTTTTGTCGCACGCGGCCTTGATGAGGAAAGGCTCCTCCAGCAGGTTGGCAAGATCCGGAAGCTCAATGAGCAGAATCCCAACTTCCGAGTCTTTGCAGGATCAGAGGTCGATATCTTGAAAGACGGCACCCTTGATTTTGGCGATGATATTCTAGCGCAGCTGGATTTCTGCGTGGCCTCGATTCACAATGTTCTGATGCTGGATGAGGAGGCGATGACCATGCGGCTGTGCCGGGCGATGGAAAACGAGCATGTGACGATGCTCGGGCACGTGACCGGGCGCCTGCTGCTGAGACGGGAGGGCTACCGGGTGGACCATGCCAAGATCATCGACTGCGCGGCAGCGACGAAAACCATCATCGAGCTGAACTGCAGCCCGATGCGGATGGACATGGACTGGCGTTGGTGGAAGCGGGCGCGCGACAAAGGCGTCATGTGCTCGATCAATCCGGACGCACATTCGCGGGCGCGGCTCCATCATATTGGCCCGGGTGTCACCATCGCTCGCAAGGGATGGCTGCGGCGGGAGGACGTGCTGAACACCCGTTCGGTTTCGGAGATTGAGAAGTTTCTCAAAAAGCCGAAGGCAAAGCGCTGATCAGCGAGCGCGGCGCTTGCGGACGGCTTCTGCCAAGACGTCGAGGGTGGCGACAGTGTCTTCCCAGCTGATGCAGGCGTCAGTGACGGATTGGCCGCGGGTGAGTTTTGAAAGGTCCGGATCGAGCTTCTGGTTTCCTTCGATCATGTTCGACTCAAGCATCACGGAAGTGACGCTCCTCGAACCTGCGGCGATCTGATTGGCGACGTCGCGAGCGACGAGCGGTTGGTTGCGGTAGTCCTTGTTGGAGTTTCCGTGCGAGCAATCGATCATCAGCGAGTGCGGGAGGTTCTGCTCGGTGAGCATGGATACGACCGTGGAAATACTCTTTTCATCGTAGTTTGGTCCGGTTTTTCCGCCGCGAAGAATCAGGTGGCAGGAGGTGTTTCCAGAGGTCGAAACGATAGCTGAGACGCCTTGTTTGGTGACGGAGAGAAAATGGTGGGGGCGCGAGGCGGAAAGGATCGCATCAAGCGCGAGCTGGATGGAGCCACCGGTGCCGTTCTTGAAACCGACCGGCATGGAGAGGCCGGAGGCGAGCTCCCGGTGGATCTGTGATTCCGTGGTCCTCGCGCCGATGGCACCCCAAGAGATGAGGTCGGCGATGTATTGGGGTGAAATGGTATCGAGGAATTCGGTGCCGGAAGGCACTCCCATGTTCGCGAGATCCAGCAGGAGCCTGCGGGCGACGCGGAGGCCTTGGTTGATATCGAAAGAATTGTCGAGGTGGGGATCGTTAATTAGACCCTTCCAGCCGACGGTGGTGCGGGGCTTCTCGAAGTAAACCCGCATGATGATGAACAGGTCCTCCTCATGACGGGCGGCCTCTGCTTTGAGTTTCTCAGCGTATTCGAGTGCCGCATCGGGATCATGGATTGAGCAGGGGCCGACGACGGCGAGCAGGCGATCGTCCTGCAGGTTGAGGATGGCATCGGCCTGAGCGCGGGCGGAGTGGACCACGGAGGCGGCCTGTTCGTTGATCGGCAGGTAATAGGCTAGCACCGCCGGGGAAATGAGCGGATTGATGCCGGAAATGCGGAGGTCGTCGGTGCGGTGCTTGGTCACGGGAGGGATGGATTAACGCCTGATCGGAAGCTTTGCCAGTGTTAAGTGCAGGGCTGTTGGGTTCTAAAGCGGAGGGATCCGGGCGAGGGCGGCGTGGAGGCGCTCGGTGGTATTGTGGACGGCGCACCAGTTTTCGATGTAGGGCATGTCGAGGGTATCTGGATCCTCGGTTGCGAGCACATCCCGGGCATCATCGAGGTCTTTTGCCCTCCCCCAGCGCAGTTTCTGGACAACAATGTCCTCCGGTGTGGGTATCCATGTCTCCATCGCGATCTGCGGGACAACCAGTCGTTGTCTTCTATGGAATTGTGATTGGACGAACGCATCGTCGAACAGTTCGAAAAGTTCCACTTCAAGCGTGGAGTTTTCCACGGGTCTGCCAATGTGTCTTTTTCCCCAGGTCAACGTATCGAACTGAACCTGTCCCCGGAACTCGATCTCAGGTTCCAATCGGTTGATCAGCCGTGAGATTTTTCCTTCACCTGTGACATCCACCACGATGTCCACATCTTTGGTCGAGCGTGGGATCGCGTAATAATTGTAGGCGAAAGCCCCCGTAATCATGTGGTCAAGCTTCTCCACTTCACATGCGGCTATGACTTTCATGGCGAGTTCTTCAACGGTCATTGTCTTGGTTTTTCGAGAGAATAGTAGCCGTGGTCGTGGGTTTTTCTAAGCCTGCTCGCGCGGCGGTGAACATCAGCCCAAGCGATGGATTCGTCCTCGGTTCCTAGTCTGGCCATGGCACCATGGAGAATTCGCCTCGCAACTTCGTTGGTCAGTTCGACACCTGCGATAAAACGTTGCTCTCGAGTCATCGCCCGCGCGCGTAGGACCTTCTCCCGGTAGATGGAATCTTGGAGATCCTGAAGCGCTGTGGGGTGATCGTGGGGATTGCTCATGGCGGCTGGGGAAAACGGTAGCTGTTTTCAATCCGGGGTGCAACGGCAGGCTTGTTCTACTCCTCCGCCGACATCTCCTTCTTCTGCTCCTCGGTCTCGGGAGCGGCCATTTCCGCTTCAGCATCGGCACTCGCCTCTGGCGGGGCTTCATCGCTCGCAACTTCTTCGGAAGGGGGCTGGGCGGGGATCTCGATCGGCTGGGTGAAGGCGGTGGTTCCCGGGGCGGCGGGCGGAGGGGTGGCGGCGGCGGGAGCCTGTGGCTGCGCGGTGAGGGCGGCGCGATCCTTTAGCAGTGGTTCGACAGTAGCCTTGGATACTTCGAAGGTGCGGCCGGAGAGGGCTTTGGCCTTTTCGAGGCGCTCGGCAAGGGTTTTGCGACGCTCTGTGAATGCTTCGTCGTGTTTCTTGGCGTCCTCTGGGGTTTCACCCTCGGCCTTCTTACGAGCTTCGGGAAGTTCGGCGGAAACCTCGAACGAGAGCAGGAAATTGTCGGCGGCCGAGGGAGGTGAAGCCACATCAGGTTTTTCCCCGGATGGCTTGGCCGGCTGCATGGCGATCTGATAGGTAAAGCCTTCGAATGTGGTGATGGTGACCTTCTGAATTTGCCCGGGGGTGGCTCGCTGCTCCACCTCGCCGGCCGGAACGACGTCCCCGAAGCGGGCGAAGGAGAAGAGGGACTTCAGCGGAGCGACGGCGGCGGGGTCGATTTTCTCGCCTTCGGCGGGATCTTTAAAATGAAATTCGGCGTCTTCATCGTCTCGGACGAGCGTCCAGGCAATTTCATCCGAGCCGGCGCGGGCGACGGTGATTGTCTGTATTTTCTCCGCCTGGATGAAATCATCGGCGAGCCAGTTCTTCGGATCGGGAGAAAGGATGCCGAAGACTTCCGAGACGGCGTAGAAGCCAGTTTCGTCGTTGTGATTGCGGACGTAACGACCGGTGGCACCGCCGCCGAAGGGAGAGCCCGGGGCTGCGGTCGATTCCAGGTTCTTGCCGAACGTGAGCTGAGCGAGTTCTTTCCCATCGGGGCCTTTAAAGGTGGTGGTGATGCCGTGCTCGGCAGGATCGGCGGCGTTTGCGTCCATCCCGAAGCTTGGGGCGAAGGAAGGGCCCGCCTCGATGGCTTGAGTAACCTCAAGTTCCGAAAGGGTGCGGAGGAGGTCGTTGATCGTGCGGCTGTCGGCGGGAAAATTGTCGCGCTCGGCGACGGTCCACTGGTTCTCCTGTTTGACGAGAGTGGTGGAGCGTTCAGGACCGGAAATTTCGATCGTGGCTACTTCGGTGGACGGGAAGTTTTCCACGAGAGTTTGACCTGGGGCGCGCTTGGTGGCGACGGTGCTGGCGCTGTTCCGGGTGACCTTGAGAGCAGCGATGCTGATGCCTAGGATGGCTGCGATGATCCAGAGGATGATGACGGTGCGGGGTTTCATGCTTTGGTAAAAATGTTAGAGGCGATAGATGTGGTGTGTAAGAGGGGCATGGCGGATACAATCCCGCCGCCAGGCGGTTATCTCGCGCGGGTGGAGGAGCGGCGTTTCAGGAACAGGCCGAGGCCAAAGAGGATGACAAGGGCGGGCATGGCGGCAACGTTGAGCAAGGTGATTCTTCCGGCTAGGCTGTCTTTCTGACGACGGAGATCCTTTTGCTGCTCCCGTATCATGCGGGAATATTCCACCTGCTGCTCACGAAGATTTTTGATTTCAGCCTCCTGCTCGGGGGAGGCGAAGGGGCCGGCGGACTCGCTGCGCTGCGCCTGCAATTCCCGCAGTTTGGCAATTGCTTCCTGCTGCTTGGTCTGAAACTCCTCGATCTTGCTGCCGACCTGTTGGTCGAATTCGGTTTCCATTTCCTGGACAACAGTGAACGGGCGGCGGGTGGCGGCGCGGGAGCGGGAGCCAATCAGGTGCTTTGAGCCGGTGGCTTGGTCCATCAAGTTGAGGAGCAGTGAGGCGTTGCCGTTGGAAGGTGTGGCCATTTGCATGCCGCCGAAGTTCTGCACGTTGTAGGCGAAGCGGTCGTAAAAGGCGTCGATGTCCGCGATCAGAAAAACGTTTCCGGGTGCGGTGGCTTCTTTGAGGGATCCGCCTTCCGCTTCTTCCTTCGGCTGCCCGCCCTCCGGGGGGGCAGCGGCCTTTGGCTTGCCTTCCGGGAATGCGGATTGGAAATTTCCGGAGAGATGGGTGACGAGATCGAAGGCGGTGCCTGCTGGCTTCACGCTGGTTTCGATCGAGGGGTCCAATCGTGCCGCTTTCATCGAATCGACATGACCGGCGCTGGTGGAAGAGCGAATTAGGGTGTTGGCTGCGACACCGCCGGTGCCAGCTTTCTTGAAGGAGCCCGGGAGGTAGAAGGTTACAGACTCAAGCCCGCTGGTGATGATGTTGTCCTCTTGTGGCATCGCCGTGCGCGGAAGGGTGAGGACGGCAATACCCCGGCGATCGCCGCCGAGCATGGTTGCGTAAACCGGATCGGCGAGGACTTGGCCGGATTCAAATTCGACGCCCCAAGCCTTGAGCAGGTTCGGGAGGGTTGAAACTGTGGGAGCGCCGGGCTGGCCCATCATTGGGTTTCCGCCTTGGAGCATCTGCGCGGTGACGGAGTGGGCGTCGAGGGCGACGACGACGGTGCCTCCCTGCAGTACGTATTGATCAACCAGGTATTCGGCTTCCGGAGTGATGTCGGCGGGGTGAAAAAGGAGCAGAACCTTGATCTCGTTCGGATCGATTTTTTCAGGGGTCATTCCGAGGTCGCGGAGATCGAAGGATTCCTTCAGCTGCTGATAGATGACCCAGCCTGGCTCGGGCGGCTGACCGGGCATCATCGCTGGAGTGCCTGCAAGATTCAGTGCGGACATGACGCCGATCACCGGCTTGACCGGAGTGGTGACCTCGGCGACGGCTTTTGAAATGTGATATTCAAGCATTGTCTCCTCGCGGGGATCGAGGAAGGGAAGTATGACTTTGCGATCCAGTGCGGAGACGGCGATGCCGAGGAAGAGGTTTTCATCGTTGATGCGCTGGCCGGTGATTCCATCCAGGTTCGCGGAATCCTCGGCGTCGGTATCAGGCTCGGGATCGAGGTTCTCGATGCGGACTTTGCCATCGGAGAGGCTGGCGTACTCACGGAGGAGATCATCGACGCGGCGGATGTGAACCTTGAGTTGCTCCGGCATGTAGTCCCCGTCACGAGAGGCGTAGTAGCGGATGACTACCGGAGTATCGAGGCTCTCGAGGATCGCCTCGGTCCCTTCGGAGAGGGTGTGGATATTGTTCTCGGTGAAGTCGGCGCCCCGGTTACCGACGGGGGTGAGAGAGATGAGCCAGTTCGCGAGAATCGCGATGGCGACGAGGGCGGCGATTCCGAGGGCGGCGCGGGTGATGGGTGATTTCATGCTGAGAAGTGGGTTGGGAGGTCAAATGGGTTATGCCCGCTTGGCACCGAGGATGGTGGAGGTGCCGAGGAGGCAGAGGCCGATGAAGCTGGCGAACCAGACGAAGTCCTGCAGGCGGAAGAGTCCGCGGTTGAGGGAGCTGAAGTGATCCCAAACGCCGAAGGCGATGACGGCCTCGACCGTGGTGGCGGAGGTGGCCTTGGCAAGTTCGCGGGTAAAATCGTCATAGCCGCAGAGGACCATGATGGTGCAGATGGCGACGGAGACGATCAGGCAAACGACTTGGTCCCGCGTGCAGGCGGAGACGAGCATGGTGATAGCTAGGAAGGTACAGCAGACGAGGAAGGAGCCGATGTAGCCGGCAAGGATGGCACCATTGTCCGGGCTTCCGAGATAGTTGACCGTAATTACGATCGGGAATGTCAGGGCGAGCGCGACGAGTGAGACGGTGGCGGCGGCAAGGAATTTCCCAACGATGGCGGACCAAGTGGAAACGGGGAAGGTGCCCAACAGCTCGATGGTTCCGTTGCGTTGCTCATCGGCCCAAAGCTTCATGCCGATGGCGGGGGCGAGGAGCATGTAGAGCCACGGGTGCCAGAAAAAGAACGAGTATTCGAGCGATGCGTCGCCGATACGCATGAAGTTTCCGAAGGTGAAGGTGAGGCCAAGCGAGAGGATCAGGAAAATGACAATGATCGCGTAGGCTGTCGGCTGGGCGAAATAGGATTTCAGTTCGCGCTGGAAAATGGTTAGAGAATTCATGGGAAGAGTGGCTTGTGATCAGTGAGCAGTGAGCAGGCTTGGCTGGTGCTGGGGAAATGCGAATAGAGTTCGTGGTTACGCGGCGGTGTCGGTGGTGGTGACCTGACGGAAAAGATCGGTCAGGGAGCCGCTGCCGGAGCGGGCGATGAGTTCTGCCGGCGTGCCGTCGGCGACGATGACTCCTTTGTCGACGATGACGGCGCGGGTGCAGGCGGCTTCGACTTCTTCAAGAATGTGGGTGGAGAAAAGGATCGCCTTGCTCTGGCCGAGACGCTTGATGAGCTGGCGGACCTCGAACTTTTGATTCGGATCAAGACCGTCGGTGGGTTCGTCGAGGATGAGAACCTCGGGATCGTGGAGGAGAGCCTGCGCGAGGCAGGTGCGGTGGCGGTAGCCTTTGGAGAGCGTATCGATCGCCTGGTGGGCAACGGAGGTGAGGAAGCAGGTTTCAATAGCCTTTTCCACAGCATCTTTTTTGGCGGAGCCGGAGAGTTTGCGGATAGAGGCGCAGAATCTGAGGAAGCCGATGACGGTCATGTCGTTGTAGAGGGGCGCGGATTCCGGGAGGTAGCCAATTTTGGTTTTGGCGGAGGCGGGATCGTCGATAATGGAGATGCCACAGATTTTGGCGTCGCCGGAGGTGGGGGGGAGGAAGCCCGTGACCATGCGCATGGTGGTGGACTTTCCGGCTCCGTTCGGGCCGAGAAAGCCCAGGACTTCGCCTTTTTGGACTGTGAAAGAGAGCTTGTCGACGGCGACCTTGCTGCCGAAACGTTTGCTGAGCTTTGAAACTTCGATCATGGGTGAACTCTTGATGGAGGGTGAAGGGGATACGGGGCTGGTGATAGCGTGCGCTGCAAATTTTGCGACACCGGAATACCTTTTTGTTCGAGAAATTTCAGCAAAAACCGTCAGAGAAACTGCTAGAAATGTGGCAGGCGGGGTGCGGGCGGCTTGACGCCAGTGGCTGTCTGCGCGCAGGCTGTCCCGTTGCAAAGATGAAGATTGCGGTTCTATCAGATATTCATGCGAACCTTCCGGCGTTCCAAGCAGTGCTTCGGGAAGTGGCTGAGAGCGGGGCGGACCAGATCATGGTGCTCGGAGACGTTGTTGGATATGGCGCGTCCCCGGCGGAATGTGTGGAGCTGTGCGGGGAGCTGATGGTACGGGGGGTGATGGGAAATCACGATCTGGCGGCGCTGATCATCCGGGAGGAGGGGAGCCATGAGCTGCCGCGGGGCTGGCGGAGCTCCGGATATCTCGCCGGACTGGTGTATGCTGCCGCGCAACTGGACGTGGATCAAGCGGACTGGCTTTCCAAACTGCCATACACACGCGAGATCAAAGGAGCGTCTCTGGTTCATGCGAGATTTGATGATCCAAAGGATTTTGGATATCTCGAAAAGCTGGAAGACGCGGAGGCGAGTCTGGAGATTCTCGCAGAGCGGGTAAACAAGGTCGGCTTCTGCGGGCACACCCACAAGCAGGAGGTTTTTCACCGGCCATCTGCGGAGATGGTCTGGGAAAGTGAGGCTGTGTTCAAAATACCAGCGGACACGCCATGTGTGGTGATGGTGGGTTCTGTCGGGCGGACCAGTGAAAAGGACAAGCGCGCCGCGTGGGTGCTATGGGAGCCGGAGGAGCGGCGGGTGCGGATGATGAGGACGGATTACCAGAGAGTGGATGCCGCGCGCCAAATCTTCGAGGCGGACCTCCCTGCGGAGTCAGCGATTGAGCTGATGACGGAGGATGATATCGCAAACCTGGGCAGGTGACGCGGGCCTCATGCGGCGTCTTCCGCTGCGTCCGACTTCCGGCGGCGGAGGGATGGGGACTTCCGCCCTTCGACGACGGAACGGTTGATAGTGACGGCTTCGATATCTCCGCGGGATGGAACGTCGAACATGACGTCGAGCATCATTTTCTCAAAGATGGACCGGAGGGCGCGGGCGCCAGTGCCCCGTTCAACCGCTTGCTTGGCGATCGAGCGGAGAGCATCGCGGGTGATCCGCAGCTTGACGTTGTTGAGCGCGAGTTGCTTGGAATACTGCTTCACCAAAGCGTTTTTCGGCTGGGTCAGGATGGAGACCAGCTCGTCCTCGGTGAGCTTGCGGAGAGAGGAAATGACTGGGAGGCGACCGATGAATTCGGGAATAAGGCCAAAGTGGAGGAGATCCTCTGGGAGGACCTTCTCAAGGATTTTGGAGTTGGATTCGTCGAGATCAGCGGTGGAGTTGTTGTCGCTGTGGAAGCCGAGGGTCTTGCTGCCGAGGCGGCGGCGGACGATGTCCTCTAGGCCGACGAAAGCTCCGCCGCAGATGAAGAGAATTTTCTCGGTGTTGATCTGGATGTATTCCTGCTGAGGGTGCTTGCGTCCGCCCTGGGGTGGGACGTTGCAGTTTGTTCCCTCAAGAATCTTCAGCAGCGCCTGCTGAACGCCTTCGCCGGAGACGTCGCGGGTGATGGAGACGTTCTCAGTCTTGCGGCCGATTTTGTCGATTTCGTCGACGTAGATGATTCCGCGTTCGGCTTTGTCCACATCAAATTCAGCGGCCTGCAGGAGGCGGAGGATGATGTTCTCCACGTCCTCACCGACGTAGCCGGCTTCGGTCAGAGTGGTGGCGTCAACAATGCAGAAAGGGACGTCGAGCACACGGGCGAGGGTGCGGGCGAGAAGCGTTTTTCCCGATCCAGTGGAGCCTAGTAGGAGGACGTTTGACTTCTCGATCTCGACGTCCTTGAACTGCGGGTCGATCGCGAATTCGTTCTGGTTGAGGCGGAGGTAGTGGTTGTAAACGGCGACTGACAGGACCTTTTTCGCCGTTTCTTGACCAATGACGTATTGGTCGAGTTCCGCGAGGAGTTCGGCGGGCGTAGGAGTGTTGGTGCCGCCGGTGGCTTTGGCTTTCCCTTTTTTCGAGGAGGCTGTGGCGGCTGGCGGATTGAGTTCCTTCGAGAGGATGTTTCCACAGACATCGACGCACTCGTTACAAATATAAACGCCCGGCCCGGCAATTAGTTTTTTTACCTCTGAGTGGCTCTTTCCGCAGAAGGAGCACATGGTGAGATTCGATGCGCGGGCCATGTGGTTAGTCTATGAGTGGATGCTGGCGGGGTCAAAGGCGGACTCTGACTCCGCGAGGGGTTTATTTTTCGTCGATTTTTTCACGCACGCTCTCGGGGAGTTGCTTGCGGGATTCGAGAACCTTGTCAACGAGACCGTATTCCACGGACTGCTCGGCCGTCATGTAGTTGTCTCGGTCGGAATCGTGTTCGATTTCCTCAATGGTCTTGCCGGTGTGCTTGGCGAGGATGCCGTTGAGGCGCTTTTTGAGGTTGAACATGAAACCGATGGTCCGCTCGACGTCGGATGCGGTTCCTTGTGCGCCGCCGGAGACCTGGTGAATCATGACGTGGGAGTTCGGAAGGCAAAAGCGCTTCCCTTTGGTGCCGGCGGTGAGAAGGACTGAGCCCATGGATGCGGCGATGCCGATGCAGTAGGTGTTCACATCGCAGGTGAGAAACTGCATGGTGTCATACATCGCAAGACCGGCGGTGACGGAACCGCCTGGTGAGTTGATGTAGATGTGGATGTCCTTTTTTGGGTCCTGCATCTGGAGGAAGAGGAGCTGGGCGATCACTGAGTTGGCGACATAATCATCGATCGGAGTGCCGATGAAGATGATCCGGTCCTTGAGCAGGCGGGAGTAGATGTCGAATGAGCGCTCTCCCCGGCCATCGGACTCGATGACGATAGGGACATAGTAGCTGTTCTTCGGCGTCCCGGTGGACCCGGCATTGTTGTAAGGCGGAAAAAAATTCATGTTATTCTGCGGGTGTGGCTTCGAATTCCTCTGCGGAAACCTCCGTGATCTTCGCTTGTTCCACAAGGAAGTCAATGGTCTGGCCGATGAGCAGGGAGTTGCGGATCGATTGGATCTGGCGGTTTTTCTGCAAATCTTTGATGACCCTTTTGATCGGCTGCTTGCGGGATGCGGCGATCTGCGAGATGTGGCCGAGGAGGGTGTTGTCTGAGACGGTGATTTTCTCGGCGGTGGCGATTTCCTGGAGTAGGAAATTCGTACGGAGGTTGGTGGTGGCGCGTTGGGTTGCGAGGCTGAAGATCTGCTCCTGCTGGCTGGCCATGTCCTCGTCGGACGCGCCTTGCCTGCTGCCTTCCTCGACCAGGACGTTGGCTTGGTTCTGCGTCTCGCGCTGGACGATTTCGTCGGGGAGTTCGAAATCAACGGCCTTGTTGAGGTGCTCGACGATCTGGCTGATTTTCAGGTCGTTGATCTGCTTTTCCTTTTCCGTGCCCATGTTCTCGCGGATGAGGTTTTTGATGTCCTCAAGAGTTTTGCCAGGGACGAGCTTGGCGGCAAATTCATCGTCGAGTTCTGGGAGCTTGGCGGTCTTTATGCCCTCGAGTGTGGTGTGGAGGGTGATCTCCTTGCCGCGGAGCTCTTCGAACGGGAATTCGTCGTTCAGAGAAATGGTGATGTCCTTGGTGTCGCCTTCGTTCATGCCGGCGAGCTGCTCGGCGTAGCCAGGGAGAAAGGAGCCGGGCTTGACGGGGAGCCAGTGGTTCTCGCGCTTGGCCAAATAGCTGCCTTTTTCGCCGATGACATCCACGAGCGGCTGACCGTCAACGGTGGTGGTGAAGTCGACAATGGCGATGTCATCGGTCTGGAGCGGGCGGTCGGCGACGTCTTCAAATTCGGCAAGGCGCTCGCGCAGGCTTTCGAGCTGGACGTTGAGCTCCTCATCGGTGACTGCGGTGGGCGGAGCTTTGACTTCGATGCCCTTGTATTCGGGCAGCGTGAACTCGGGAGCGAGAATGAGCCTAGTCTCGAAGGCAATGGAGCCGTCGGCGCGCTCGTCAAGATTGTTCGGGTAGCCGAAATCGAGGACTTTGAGGTTCTCCTTTTCAAGCGCCTGATCGCAGGCTTCGCCAAAAAGGGCCTCGGTGAGTTCTTCTGAAATTTGTTTTCCGAAGCGTTTTTGGATGACGTTCTTCGGGACTTTTCCGGGGCGGAAGCCGGAAATTTTCGCCTGGGAGGCGTAGCTGGAAGTGATGGCTTCACGCTTTGCGGCAACATCGGCGGGAGGGACCTCCACATTAAGGATGGCGATGCATTTAGGCTGTTTGTCGACGACGATGTTCATAAAGGTTCTGCGTTGGGAGGGGGAAACTAGGGCAGCGGCCGCAGGCTTGGCAACTTTCAACTAGGAAAAGTGGGGAGCCGGAACGGGCAGTCGGACAGTGGAGGCGCGGCCGCAGGCTGACCTAATCCGGGAAGACGATGGCACGGTGGCCATCAATGAGGGTGCGGTCGTTGACGTGATAGCGGATCCCTTTGGCAAGGGCGATGCGCTCGCAGTGGCGGCCAAGGCGGGAGAGGTCGTTGGGGGAGTGGAAATGGTGCACGCGCTCCACCTCCTGCTCGATGATGGGGCCTGCATCGAGATCAGCGGTGACGTAGTGGCAGGTGGCGCCGATGAGCTTTACTCCACGCTCGTGGGCCTGCTTGTAAGGATTGGCACCGATGAAGGCGGGAAGGAAGGAGTGATGAATGTTGATGATTTTCCCCGAATGCTCGCGGCAGAAATCATCCGGGATGATCTGCATGAAGCGGGCGAGCACGATTAGTTCCACGTCCTGGGCGGCAAGGAGGGCGCGGATTTCCAGAAAACCCTTTTCGCGCAGCGGGCCGTCCATGTCGATCTGATGGAAGGGGATGCCGGAGCGCTTGGCGAGGGGGCCGCAGTGCCCGCGATTGCCGATGATGGAGGTGATCTCGATGGGGAGCTCGTTGAGTTCTGTGCGCCAGAGAAGCTCATTGAGGCAGTGGTCGGTCTTGGTAACGAGCACCGCAGTCTTCATCTTGTAAGGGAGGACGCGGAAGTGCCAAGTGGCGTGCAGGGAGCGGCCGAGGGTGCCGAATCCGGCTTGAAAATCCTCGGTATCGACGTCGAGATCGGTGGTGTCGATCTCGAGACGGGCGAAAAACTTTTTCCCTATCCTGTCTGAGAACTGGTTGAATTCGATCAAGTTGCCGCGGTGCGAGGCGACGTAGGAGGCGATCTTCGCGACAATGCCGGGTTGGTCGGGGGAGGAGAGCTTGAGGATGAGGCCGGGGCGCATGTTGGTGTAAAAATTTAAGGCGGGCTTTGTGGTGCGTAGAATCGGGAGGCGGCTTGGCGCACTAGAGGGTCTTTTCGGGAGGCTTGGTCGAGCAGGTTGGCGGGGGTCTCGCGTTTTTTCCAGCCATGGTAGGTGGCAAGCGTTTCAAAAGCGGCGTTGAGAGAGCCTTGCATGGGGTTGTGGAGCTTGAGGCCGACCTCAATATTTTCCGGGAGACCAACGGGATAGAGGTGGCCGGTGGAGAGCAGTGCGCGGAGGCCTTCCGGGTAGCGGTCGGGGCTGCTGAGGGCCAGGCCCATCAACATGTAATGGGGGTGGATCCAGCGGAGGCCGATGGCCTCGATGCCATTGGCGGTGTAGCCCGCTCCCGGCATTCCCGCTTCTCCGGCGGAGACTCCGAAGATGCCGGACCGGGCGGCGCGGGAGTCGGGGATGGACTCGACGAAGTAGGAATTCTGTCGGGCGAGGAGGTTTCTCCGGGTTTCCGGCCAGGAGATGTGGGAGATGAGATCGGGCTCGGGGCGGTCGAAATCGGGGTAGAGGAGGCTCTGGATTTCAGCGATAAATCCGACGCCACGGTAGGGCTGGCCAGAAGCGCTCATTTTTCCGCGGGGGGTGCGATCGGGTACCATGCCTTCGAGCGCGAGGACGAGTGCGCTCTCACCGCCCCAGTCGCGCCAGCTGCTGGTGAGGAGCGTTTTTCCATCGTCGAGGTAACCGTGGGAGATCCATCCTTCAGGGGAGGTGATGGCGTCGAAATCGAGCGCCGCGATCATTGATACGACCTCTGCGCGCTCTTCGGGGAGCTCGAGAATGGTCGTTGCGAGCAGCAGGGACTGAAGGGCAATGGCGGTGTCCACGGTGCTAAACTCGGTGCCCGGATGAATGGTAATTTTACCGCTGTCGTCGCGATGAACGAAGTGGGGCAGGAAGCCGCCGGCTTTGGGAAGAGCGCGGAGGGCGACGAGGGTGGTTTTGATTTCCTTGATGATCGTGTCGCGGTCGATAATACCCTCTGCAGCTCCCAGGGCACTGCCAAGGGCTTGCAGCCCCGTGGACGCAATCGAGTCATACGTCCCAGGAGGGAGGTGGCCGCGGTCCCGGGTGAGGCCGCTGGCGGAATCGTGCGAACGGCGTAGTTTTCCAAGGGAAACGCGGAAGGCCCATTCCTCGAGCGGGATGTCTGGGCGTTCCACCAAAAAGCCGATCGATGAGAGGCGGAGGTGGCAGCCCGGCTCGGCGACCCAGTTCAAGAACTTGATCCGGCCGATAGCGGCGGGATCGACCGGGAAGCCGAAGGTGGAGGTATTGTCAGTGTCGAGGGTGACGGTCCGGCCCCATACGACCAAGCGGTCGACATCGGCGAGCTCGACGCGAAAGGTGCCCTTGCCGCTGGCGTTGACGCTGAGCTCGCGGATCTCGGTGCGTTTGCTGGTGGGATCGCCAAGGCCGGTGAGGTCCGTTGGATCGAGGGTGCGGTGGGATTGGGAGGCGAGGCCGGCGAGAGAATGCCATGCTCCCGTCCAATGCTCCCCGGGCTTGACATGTATAACGCCGCCGCGGCAGTCGATCCTGCTTTCCCCGGGGCCCATCCAGCCGAAGTCGGATGCGAAGTGGGTGAAGTTTTCGAATGGGTTGATGATTGGAGCGGCATCGGGACGGTCCCCGGGGAAGGTCATCGAGTAATCAATGACCGGCTGCCATACACGCTCTGCGACCGCCGGAAGGGCGCAGACGAGAAGTAGGGCAGGGATCAAGGGGCGAAGCATGGTGAAATCTCCGGGCTTTCGCAGGAGCTGGCAAGCCGGTATGCTCGCAGGTCATTCCAGCCTGGAAAAAATTGTTCTCACGGAGACGCGATCGTCGCAAGGGCCGAACATAGCGCCCCGGAGATGGGACCATGAAGCGCTCGTCCGTTTTCTCGAGATCACCTCCTTTCAGTTCGATCAGGGCCAAAAAAGAGGGACAAGCGAACCCGCTTGTCCCTCTGGAGGGCATGCGACCAGGTCGCAACCTGACGCGGAACAAATTAGCCAGGTGGTCGTTATTCCACCTTCACATTGTCGATCTGCACGGTGTTCGCCCCAGCTGAAGCCGTTGTCTGACCGAACTTCACCCTGACAACCTCGATGGACACCACATCGCTCGGCACGGCTACAGTAGCCTGATACGTCAGCCACTCGCCCACAAACGCCGGGTCGACGTTGACTTTGCCTCCAAACAACTTTCCGGCGGTCCCGTCCGATCTTTTCGTCGATAAGATCATTTCTACGATGACGCTGCCGACCTCCGCCGCAGGCAATCTGACATCGGTCTGCACGGTGAGTTCGGTGGTTCCGGCAGGCACATTCACCGGCACGGCGAGCGTGTTCGACGAAGTCAACGTGCTGCCCGCAGGAAGCGTTCCCTCGGCGGCACCGTTCGAACCAATTTGAATCTGGTTCATTGAGGTGAAGTTGTGGCTTCCGCTTTCAAAGTCCTCTGTGAACAGACCCGACTGGGGCGGCGCAGTCTCACTGGTGAACTCGAACGCGTCGATATCGGCCCCGCTTCCTTGCGTCACAAGGTACAGATCATGCGTTCCGGTCGGGACTGCGGACAGGGATGACTTCACCTCCGCAAAGGTGCTCCAGCTCCCAGTCACCGGGATGTTGACCGTCGCGACCCGGGTGCCGCTGGGCGAGCCCAGCCGGAACTCGATGGTCCCGCCCGAGGTGGGGCTGGATCCCAGCACGGTGACTTCCCCCGCGCCCGCGCCAAAGTTGAACGAGTCGTAACGCACCCAAGCGCCGGCGGAGGTGTAGCCCACTTTCGCACCGGCTGATGCGGCAGAACTCGAGACCCTGCGGATCCCCGACGAGATCTCCGGTCCCTCACCGTTGCTGTCGATATCGTAGAGTTCAGCCTCGATTCTTACGTTGAGATCGGAGCCATTACCCGTTTGGGACCCTGTCGGTTCGGTGGTAACGGCAGGCCCGATACCTCCGTTTACTGAGGATGGATCATAATTCTTGTCTTTGGTCAGGACGAAACGATCCACTTTCTGACCATCTTCCTGACGCCAGAGCTGCATTTTTAAGGTCATGCCTGCGTCGTAGCTGCCGTTGAGCATTAGCGGATTTTCGAGTTTCACCCAGCGCCATTGATGATCGTAAACGGTGTCCCTGAAGGTGTGGAATTTCTTCTCATCGAAGTTGGAGCCCACGGGTTTAGTCGTGATGGAAACTTTCGAGGTGTCGGAATTCGAACCTGGCGAGGCCACTCGCATCCAGAGATAGTAATCGCCCGCTTCGTCGGCGGTGAGATCGATCGCGTAGCTGAGGCGTGCTTCCACAGGGTTTCCGGTGCCGTTGTCCGGTGTTACGACATAGCCGCTGCCGCCGAAGCCGGTTTTCGAAGACGCCGTGCTCCAGGGTGCCAGATCGCTGCCGGGAACGTTTTCCACGAAGTCCTCTGCTTCAAAAACGATCCTGGAGTTGTTCGCATAAGCGGACTTTGCAGGGCGGACGCGAACGGTAACGATGGCATGACTGTGGCCGCCGTTGCCGTCGCTGATGCTGTAGTAGAACGTGTCCCGTCCCCAGAATCCCGCAGGTGGCGTGTAGGTCACGCCGGTGGCGGTATGGCTGAGGGTGCCGCCGCGGTGAGCCCTACCGTTTTTCAGGTGTCCGGTCCCAGTGACTGCCAAATTCCCGCCATTTGCGTCGGAGTCGTTTTTCAGCACACTGATCGTCACGGCCTGGTCGCTCGCAGTCACCGCCTCATCGTTCTCCGCGACCGGAGGGAGGTTCGTGGTGCCGCCGCCGTTGTTGTTGAATGTGAAGTGATCCAGCAAGAATGGGCTGTTTCTGATGGATGTCCCCTGGGCGGTGAGAATGACGTCGTGGACGCCAGAAACGGTTTGGTTGAGGCTGCCGTTAAGCGTCACATAGCCGCCTGTGTTGCTGATCGCTAGCTGGCCGACAACGGGCTTGTCCACGCCGCCCAGGCGGATTTCTAGGGAGGCGGGATGTGTGCCGCCGCGAGCGCAATCAAGTCGAGCGCTGAAGCCATTCTTGCCACTGCCGAAGTTAATGTTGCGGAATGCGAGGTAGGCCCCTGGCATCTTGAAATCGATAACTTCGCCGCTACCGCCCGCCGCAACATCCGTATAGGAAGAGCCGTGGTGGGCTTCCGCTTCTATCGTAGCGGTGGCGGAAACAACCGGCCAGATTGTGCTGGTGGTACTGTTCGGCCCCGGGCGCGAAACCCCGCGGGTCGGGCGCATGTGTATACGTCCGCTGCTGTCGAACCAGAGCGGGTCCACCGCGATTCTGCGGTTCCAGTCCCACAGGGTGGACTCCTTTTGTTGGTAGTAAACCCAGAGCGTGCCGTTGCTGTCTTTGAAGATACAGTGATGGCCGGGGCCCCAGATGCTTTCGTAGTCCGAGCGCCGGAGGAAACTGTCCTCAAGCCCTTCGGTTTGCATTGTCCAGGGACCCCAAGGACTCGGAGCAGTCGCGTAGGCCAGCGAATAGTTGGCGTCCCGCGCGCGCTCTGGGGATAGAATCAAGTAGTAGGTGCCGCCGTGCTCGAGGGCCCACAGGCCTTCCCACATGCTCCCGAAATGCTCGGGCCAATAATAGAGATATTTTATCGAAGACGCGTTGATCGATGTCGGCGACGTCATGCTGCCCACCTGGTTCAGCTCATTGGAGCCTCCAGAAAACTGCAATTGCGCGCCGTTGTGGTAAAAGTTCATCGGGTCGAAGCCCTGTTCCTCACCAACTTTCGTAAAATTGCCCGCAATGTTTGTGCTCGTAGCAGTTTGGCCGACGGTATACATATACCATGTGCTGCCTTCGTAATGTAGGGCGGGAGCCCAGCCCTCGTCCGATGAGGTGCCCTGAAGGATGGTTCTTTTTGAGCTCCAGCTGACTAGGTTCTGCGATACATAACGAGCGGTGTTATACCCGTCGGTAAAAAACATGTAGTAGTTGCCATCATTGCCATCCACCACTTCCGGATCAGCTCCCGAAGCAATGGGGTTGGTGTAGATCGCGCCGTGGACGGTGCTGGCCAGGCACAGAGACAGCAGAAGGCCTCTCCCTGTGGGCGGCTTGGATTTCTGGGTTTGGGATTTATTCATCAATAGTTGGATTTTTGAAGGTCTATCACTACAGGCTGAGCTCAAGGCGTCAAGATTTTTTTTGGAATCCACAGTGGGGCGTGTTGCCTCATTGTAGCGGACACCGAAAATATTTTCCGAACTGTTCGGGAGAGTCCCGTATCCTCATAAGGCAGATACCATAGCGCCAGCCATGGCCATGAGTAAAAAAATCACGGAAGGATACACGAAGAAGATGCGCGCCAGGTATGCGCGACTGACGGGCCATTTAGCGCCTGCCACGTAAAACCTTCCGTCACGTGGTTTCCCTTCTGGGAAATCGGCTGAAATGGTTTTTTTCAACTCCTTGTCGAAGAATCTACGTCCGGCTTCGCTTTTTAAAAAAACAGCAGGAAGCGCGAGCGCTTGATCACTTTCTTCCCCTCCGCGCTCGCAGCACGCCGCTCGCTGCGGCGCACCTCGGCCAGGGCTGTGTTGAGGTTGGCGATGATGTGGAAACGGTCATGGACGACCTCCGCACCGGGCAGGTTCTTGCGCAGGACGGAGCGGTAGGCTCCGTTGCGGTCAATGCAAACGGCGCGGATCGAGGCTTTCTGAGTATCGGTGAGAAGGGAAAAAAACGATTCGGGACTTTATCTTCTTTTTGCCCTCGGCCATGTGCAGCATCTCGCCGGTAAGGCCGTTGAGGACGACCGTCACGTAGCCGTGGCCTTTGCGGACGGACTTCTCATCGACAAGCAGGATATCAAGGTTGTCCATACCGGGCTCGGGGAGCTCAGCGTTGAGAACATCCATCTCAGAGCGGCGCACCGTGGCCTCGCTGATGGCAAATATGGTGGCCACCGAGCTTGCAGGGCAGAACGATGCTCATGCGGCCACGGCACGCATCAGGCGCCAGGTGGCGTCGCGTGTGGGATGGACATCAGGCGGCCTGGGCCTGATGAGCATCCGGCATTGCGGGCAGCGCCCTTGGACGGCTGGAAGCGTGATCCGGACGGTATTCCTGTCGGCCAAAGGCAGATCATAGACGGCAATCTTCCCTGCACGGATCTCCATGAGGGGCACCTTGATGTTGAATGATTTCACAACCACAACCCAAGGCCGATCCCAGGTGCGTCACAATTCTAGAAACGCGTGCAAACCTGACGGAGAGCTTGAAAAAAATCCAATCAATTTCCTTGCGGGAACGAAATTGAAGATTCCCTTTCATCGGGATTGCCGCCGTCGGTGGTAGATGTCCCTATCGCTCACAAACAACCACAATTCCTTCCTCCTCTCGATGAATGCGACGATGATCCAATTCTTCCACTGGTACATACCGGGTGATTCATTTCTCTGGAACCATGCCGCCGAAAAGGCGGAATACCTCGCCAATCTCGGAATCACGGCAGCATGGCTTCCGCCCGCATATAAGGGAGCGGGCGGAGGGTATAGTACCGGATATGATCCTTACGATCTCTTCGACCTTGGAGAGTTCGATCAGAAAGGTTCGGTTCCGACGAAGTACGGGAACCGCGAACAATTCTTAAATGCTTGCAAAACTCTTCAGAAAAACGGGGTCGGCGTGATCGCCGACATCGTCCTCAATCACAAGGGCGGCGGCGATGAGTTGGAAACTTTTCAAGTGGTGAAGGTGGATCCTGAGCACCGTGGCAACGGAATCTCCGCGCCTTATGAAATCCAGTCCTACACAAAATTTACCTTTCCTGGCCGTGGCAATCACTACTCAGAATTCAAATGGAATTTCACCTGCTTCACGGGAGTTGATTTCGCGGAGGGCGAGGACGGAAACAACATTTACCGCATCATCAATGACTACGGCGATAACTGGGACGATATGATCAGTGGTGAAAAGGGCAACTATGACTATCTAATGTTCAACGACATCGAGACCCGCAACCCATCGGTGCGGGCGGAGCTCAACTACTGGGGGAAATGGTTCCACGAGCAGTGCCATTTTTCCGGGGTCCGGCTGGATGCTGTGAAACATATTTCACCTGAGTTCTATCAGGAATGGCTGCACCTGCTACGCGAGAACACCGGGGAGAATATCTTCGCGGTCGGCGAATACTGGGCACCCGGAGATCTCCCGCTTTTGGAAAAATATATCGCTGCTGTTGATGGCTCAATGATGCTCTTCGATTCATCGCTGCATCACAATCTTCACAATGCTGCGGTAGAAGGTGAGACTTTCGACATGCGCACCATCCTCGACAACTCGCTGATGATGGCACAACCTCTCTTTGCTGTAACCCTCGTCGCTAATCATGACACGCAGCCGCTGCAAGCTCTCGAAGCCCCGGTAAATCCATGGTTCAAGCCACTTGCCTACGCCCTAATCCTACTCCGCGCAGAGGGCTACCCCTGTGTATTCTATCCCGATCTCTTCGGGGCGAAATACAAGGACCAGGGCGCGGACGGTGGGGAGTATGAAATCGATATGCCAAAGACCGAGGGTCTCGAAAATCTGATTCGCGCCAGAAAAGACCACGCCTACGGGGATCAGTTTGTCTATTTCGACGATCCTCACTGCATCGGGTTTACAAGGGTCGGCGATGAGGCGCACTCCGGTTGCGCCGTAGTGATGAGTAATGCAGGTGAGGCCGTCAAACGAATGCAAATGGGCACCCTCTACGCGAGCAGAAAATTCACCGACATAATGCAAAACTGCGGTGCCGAAGTCACGCTCGATGAGAACGGCTGGGGGGATTTTCCCTGCTCTGGCGGAAGTGTGAGTGTCTGGATTTCCGAATAATACTACCTAGAACTACCCAAGCACATTAAAAACGAGCGATTCAAATCTCGTCGTACATCTTGCTTACTTCAGCTAGGCCGCCCTCTTCCTCGCGCCGGGATTGGATCGCCTCTCGCCAAGTGCTTACGACGACACCCGCAGTCGCGCTACAAGCCTGCAATCCGTAGGAATATGGTCGGACTCCCGAAGTATGAGGAAACGAAAGATCGTAAATTCGTTGATTCGCGACACCGTCACGTCCAATTACGCGATAGGCAGCGTCAATATCAATACCTCCTGTGCGGAGCTTCTTAACACCTCCTGAGCAGATCAGCTTTTCATCGTCCACCTCCCCGGATTTCTCACGGTCGAGAAAGTCCGCCCTAGCCTCCCTCACCCCGCCACTCTTCGCCAGAGATTGGAACGGAAAGTCATCCAGCTCCATCGGCTTCTGGCCGCTACAGTTTACGAACATCCTGTATTCGATTTCTTCGCTTCCGTTACCGGTTTCAATTTTCACGAGAGTTGTGCCCGGCTCCTTACCCTTCCCATGTACCTTAACCCGACCCGCAATCAGTCGGACTTTACCCGCTTCATGAAGCGCCAACAACATGTGCGCAGATTGGAGAGGCATCGCGGCGATGACGTTCATGAGGAAAGGCATTACAGTCTTTTTGAAGAGAATGTGATCCTCGGCTGGCATGAGTTCGGCGTGGAAGTTCAGACAATACATGAGATCGTCCAAGGTTTCTTTCCAAAGAATAGGACGATGGTTTTCCACGGAGTCCTGCGCTTTTTTGAGTTCCTTTCGCATTCCGTCAAAGGAGTCCACGTATTCGTGTCGTTCGCTCATTTCTTCTACGAACTCCTCCATACCGAAAGAGCTGTCGCGGAGAAGCTCCACAATTGTCCCCATCCCATCCTTTTTGAAAGCGTCCAGCAACGCCGGGCGGCACACGTAATCGAAATATTGCCCGAGCCGCAGGAATCCGCGATCATCCCGCAGCGATAGCATTTCCTCCCTCGACACGTGTCGGTAAATCTCACGGAAAGGTTCAACCTGATCCCACTGAAGATGGGGGAGCCATCCTTCCGCCGCATGCATCACTAATTCGAAATTTTCCGTTCCTTCAGCGGGCAGGAACTCCAGACCGGGTCCCGTCGCGATAAACTCCCCATGTCTATGTGAGATCGAGGAAATGACGTCAAAAGCGCTGAGGGATGCACCGAGTGTCCCGACGGAATGATTTAAGAGCACGCCATCATCGGGGAGCAACTTGAAAATCGGCCACGGGGAGCTGTAAAAACCTTCCTTTGGTCTGTCTTGATTTTGCCAGCAGTGTCCTGTCGCAATCACTACCGAATCGAAATCGTCAGATCCACCGGTTCCGATGGAGATCCTTACCCGATCATCCATGGGAAAATCCTCGATGTCTGCAACTTCACATGACGTGCGAACTTCCACGGGAAATCCGGCTTCTCGGAGCAGGGCAATGATTCGGTGGAACTGATCGTGGAAATATTCCCCGAGAGCCAACCGGCAATAAACTTCGGACTCACTGATCTCGTCTTTCTCGATCCCCCACCCGGATAGTTCCTCGCGATCCCTCTCTTTTAACCATGTGGCAAATTGCTCAGGTAGCTCGGGAAGTTCTTCCGAAGCGATATTGGAGCGGTTGTATCGGTCCGTCGTCTCCGGATGGTAGGGCATCCCGTATCCTGCCAATGAACTCCTTTCGAAAATCACTATCGAGCCAAGTGATCCACGGAAATATTCGATGTCTTCTAACAGGTGGTTTAAAAAATAAAGCGCAGAAGGCCCGCTGCCAGTCACCGCCAGTTTCCCGATTTTTCTCATTTCATCCTACATTTCGTATCACTTCACGATGCGGTCAATGACTGGATGAAGAAAAGCGGTGGTTTGTCTTCCTGTTTGAAAATTCTTCAAGCGGTGGAAGATGTTCCTTCAAACCATGACGACTCCCTCCCCGCACAAGCTGCACCATATCTACATCTCTAAAGGCCACGACTACTGGGGGCGGCAGGGACAGGGTCGGCTACAGAACGGCATTGTAGAGTGCGACGAAGTGGAATGCGTCGCAGGCATGGGCCTGCGGGGCGATCGCTATTTCGCCTATAGACCAGGCTTCAAGGGACAGGTCACATTTTTCGACCAAGCGGTGGTGCTGGCCATACGGGAGAAATTCAACCTGCCAAAACTTCCCTCATCGGTTTTCCGTCGGAATCTGATTGTCTCCGGAGCGGATTTTAAATCATGGAAGGGTCAAAGGTTCACATTCCAGGGAATTGAGTTCGAGGGTGCGCAGGAGTGCAAGCCCTGCCACTGGATGAACCGTGTGATCGAAGATGGCGCTGAGGAATTCATGAAGATCGATTTCCGCGGTGGGCTTCGTGCGAAGATTCTAACAAGCGGAATGCTTCGAGTAGGGGCTTAGGATTAGCGAAACAGAGGCGCGATCCACCGATATTGTTGACTTTCTCAAGACTTAGAGGCTGTCTGAAAAAGATCTAACAGGTCCAGTTTAATCTGTACTGTTTTACTAAGGTATTGGAAAAACTTGGAATGCCAAGTTATCCAAGCAGCCTGACCGATTCCGAATGGGGGATTCTCCACCCTCTCCTCCCCGTCGAATCCTCGATGTCCCAGCGTGGTCGTCCTCCGGAACACACCCGGCGCAGCATCATTGATGGGATTCTCTACATCATTCGCACCGGCGGCGCGTGGCGCATGATGCCCAACGATCTGCCCCACTGGAAAACCTGCTACCATTACTTCCGCATCTGGGCCAAGCAGGGCATCTGGGAGAAAATCCATCATACTCTTCGTGACAAGGTCAGGCTCGCCAGCGGAAAAAAAGCCCCGACCGCTGCGATACTTGACAGCCAAAGCGTTCGCACAGCTAGCCAGCCCGGAGTTCGTGGCTTTGATGCGGGTAAGAAAATTACAGGAAGGAAGAGGCATGTCCTGGTAGACACGCTTGGTAACATCCTTGCCCTGAAGGTCACCTCCCTCATCCACAACCGCTTCAAAAGCGACCCCGCAAAAAATCCACGCCTGGAAACAGGCCTCCCGCATCGAGCGCGCCCCGAAGAAGAAACAACCCCCGGTGCCGGAACCCACCCCGGAACCCGAAGCCTGAGAGGCCCGACCAAGCAGGGCGTCCCGGATCTCCCGGGACGCGCGGACTTTTTCCTTTCCGACCCGTTTCATGGGGATAGGATTAGGGAGCAAATGCCACTTGTGTGAACGTCTCCAAATCATCCGAAGCATTGGGCACGATTGCGGCGGAAATCGAAGGAGCATCAAGGAAACCATGATCTTACCAAACAAGCTCAACATCACCGACCAAGCCGCCCTTGCCAGAGCTGAGGAGGAGATCAGCAAGCGGAAGGCCAGGCAGCTCTTTGATTCGGGAGACATCGGGATGGTAGGTGTAGGCACCTATGCAGGGCTTGCATTTATCCATCGCTATCTCTTTGAGGAGATCTACCCCTTCGCCGGGGAATTAAGGGAAGTGAACATGTCCAAGGGAAACTTCCGCTTCGCCTCCGTCATGTTTCTCAAACCCAGCCTGGAACACAACGACAGAATGCCGCAAAACACCTTCGAGAAAATCGTTGAGAAGTATGTGGAAATGAACGTCGCCCACCCCTTTCGGGAGGGCAATGGCCGGGCCACCCGGATCTGGCTCGACCTCATCTTCAAGCAGGAGCTCAAGCAAGTGGTGGACTGGAACCTGATCGACAAGGAGGACTACCTGATGGCGATGCAGCGCAGCGTGGTCAAAGACATCGAGATCAAGCACCTTCTCAAAAACGCCCTCACCTCACTGATCAATGACCGGGAAGTTTATCTCAAAGGCATCGACGTCAGCTATTACTACGAGGGATACACCACCTTTAAAACGGACGAGCTGTGACGGGTGAAAAATGGATTTCCAGAAGAGCCCTCTGGAGAACCGCCCGGAGTAGATGCGTCCCGCGCCTTGGGTTCAAGCGGGTGTCCCCACCCGCAGCACGAAAGACTCTCCCACGGGCGGCGGAGACGCCACCCGGAACCCAAGGCGCGGGGACGCACCTACTCCGCCCCATGAACCCCGGACGAAACCAGCCCCATCCCGCCTCCATCCCATCCTCTTCCAAATTCTATCCCTCATCCCCCTGACTTTTTCCTTCCCGCCAGTGGAGAGTTTCCCAGATTATAATCCCTCTGACTGGTCGCCACCGAGATCTAGCATCATCTCCGTGACTGAAACACATGGAAAGTCGTCAATAAACTCCGCCGCGATGCATGGATAAAGCGTTACCATGAAGGGAGAGAACGAACAATCGGGTGGTGCACCAAGCGCTTTCAGGATTTGAGGGATGTTTGCCTTCACCCACTCGATCTTTCGCCGGAACTGATTGGCGTAACACTTATTTCCACGTGTGAAGGCGGTCAGGTCATCTCTCCAATACCTAGCTTCTATCCCGGAGTTTGTCATCTTGGCCTCAACTAGAAGGAGTTCTCTTCTGTCCTTGTGCCACCCAAGAAAATCCAGTTCCCCCACCTCCGGTGGAACCTCGACTTTAATCTCATTTCTTCCGAGACGGCGTTTCACCCGACCCCCATGATAGCCAAGATTAATCAAGTTCTCTCCTACGATACGTTCAAACCAATCACCGGATGCCTTCGATAGTTTAGATAGTGCAGGTTCTAGTTCGGGCGCCATCCATTCGAGGGGCAGTTTTCCGTAACATCCACCCACGACGAGCTGGATCATTGCTTCCTTCGCCATCGCTCGAGAAAATGCGAGGTGTGTCCCTGTCGGGTGCGGAAAAGAAAAGAAACCACGCCGATACGCCCGGCTCTCCTGTTTAGGATTCCAGATTACCCGACTCTCTTTTTGCAGCATATGTGGCGTAACAGTAAAACCTCTCAGCATCAGCGACGCGGCGGCGCGACTTCGGCCAGATTCACAGAGTCTATCCAACAAATCGGTTCGCCTTATGAATAGTGTTGGATTACCTCCCACAGTAGACGGCCTTGCTCCCCTGATAATATCAAAGAGACCAGCGATAAACAGGGCATAGGACATCCCGTGAATTGAGACAAAGGCATCGTCGAGAAACGGGGTGTGGCTGTCGGTGTGAATGTCGAATTGAAACCCTCCCCCCATAAAGTTTTCACGCGCCTCTCTGTCTCGTAATACCCGACGATGAAATCTTATGTCGAAATCGGAATGCTTTCCACTGACCGAAGTTTCAAAGACAAAACGAGAGGATGATTTGTTTAGCAAAAGCCGGAAGTCGTCCGGAAAAATCTGATATGCGCGGTCGCTGATTTCCGAGAGATCAGCCGCCTGTTCAGCGCAAAGGAGAGCTTCGCCCAGTTTCTGCGAGGCCAGCTTTTTTGAGATCTTGGGATCCCTCGGGTTCTGGCGGATACAGAATAGTTCAGTGATGTATTTGATCGCACGGCGGAACCCGGGTTCAATTCGCGCCCAGGACTCTCTTTCATCCGGATCTGAAATCAAAGATCCATGGAGAATTTCGGTTGCCTCGTCGTATTGAAACAACAGGAAATCAGCAGCGTCTCTGCTAGCGAGAAGTGGAGCGACTCTTCTAAGGCGGCTGTCGTAAAACTCGAAGTGCGCCCTGAGGATCGGATTCACCTCCTCTCGCCCCGTATAAGTTCCCGGCTCGAATTGTTGGAGCAAAGCTCTACGAGCCTTGATGTTTATTTCGTCAGAAACCTGCCGGTCAGGTCTGAAAATAAGTTTGGAACCGTATCTGACTACCCCCATATAGTTCATCGTGCGGGGTCCGTACCTGAAGTGCAAGTCAGTCGGGCGTTTCTTCCGTTTTTTTTGCGAGGGCGGTGATGGACGAAATTTTGGCTTTCCCCGCTCCTAGGGTTCACGCGGTTCTTGCGCCTTAGGGAGAATCCCCCGAAGGCGGCGAGACTTCTCCCGATCTCAGCGTGCGGGCACGGCCTTCTCCTCATGGTTTGCGGAACATTTTTACAGGAATGCTTGTAGGAATCTCCTGGTCGCCGAGACTCCCATGATGAATCACCGGCCGATAGGTATCGAGCATCTCACTGAGGATCAGTTCGATAGAATGATTCTGGAGTGCGGTGGTTCGAGGTTTGTCGAGGATTCATCAACTCAAAAGAGTGCAAATGCCGACTATTTGCTCTTTGATAACCTCATTGAACTGAAGCTTATCGAAGAAGAAGGATTGAATAAGGATCTCCGCCAGCAAAAAATCGCCGAATTGTTCGCGGAGGCTTTTCCTGACGATCCGGTAATTGTCTTAGATCCATCACTACTGAATGAGGATCAAAAACGGCGTTACTTGAGGATGCTGGAAGTTCCTATCAAGACGCAGGTAAAAAAGGCATCGAAGCAACTCCAATCTTCGGAGAAAAAGTTGGGCACCAAGGTCACATCGAGAGTGCTCGTCATCATCAATGTCGGATACATGGCTTTACGACAGAATCTCTTCAAGGAGTTGGTGACAAAATGCGTCCAACGGGACAGCTCAGGCATTGATCACGTTATGGTTGGCGGGATTTACTACGACAGCGATGATTTTGATTCATATGTGATCGCATCGCTAGAAGATGTCCCGATCAATCTGGCGCGACCATTTGAAAGCGAGGTGCTGACGGCTGGTTGGGGTTCGATTGTCGAATCGTGTATGAAAGCGATGTTTGATCCCTCCAAGCAGGTCGGTTCACGCCTTCCTACTGAGGACATACATTTTAAGGTCGCTGAACGAATCTTCGTCAGGCCAAGGCCACAAATTGGAAATCCGTCAGTATTTTGGATCAACGGAAGGCCTAGGAAAAATAGTTCTGGAATCGAGTCTTGCCCACCAACGGCAAGTGTCCTGCCGAAAATTAGTATGTCAGAATGGCAACTTTTCAAAAACTCGATTTCTGATCCAAGCTCAATACGAGATTCTTACGCAGATTGGTTAGGTTTCTGTAAAGGGACTCAAGATTCAGAAACTGGTCTGAGGCCAACTGTATGCTACCCGGTGAGTTTTTCAGACTGGGAGAATTATCTAAAAACCCAAGATATTGAGCATCCGCTTTTTGAGGATATATCCCGCCTTGCGGCAGACCTATTCGAGCCTTATGTTCGCGATTTGATTGATCGAGTCAGGGAGCTTCCCACAAATCTAAGTGTTCCAGGAAGTTACGTTTACTTTGAGACGAGGGAAATTGGAATTGACAAAGACTGGGATGTTTCGGCGATTTATTTGGTCTCTGAGATCGTCGGCTTTAAAAGGATCGAAGTTTTACTACCTAAGCAAAGGTTGTTTTTTGAATACGCCTTGGCGGTAGCCTGCTCTTACGCAGTGAAACATGAGGTCGAGTCAATCTTCTACCAGGAAGACCTTACATACGCTTGGGTTTGAGCCAATCTGATTCGAAATCGATAGTGCAGAATTGCGCCCGTAGAAGAGGGTGCGGCGGTGTGCAGCCATCCTCCCCGTGGTTATTTCTCCACCGTGAGCGCGCCTGAAAATTCCTGGGCGCAGTAGAAGGGTAAGCGTAGTCTGCAGCGCCTTGCACATGTTGTTGCTCCGCCCGTTTCAAAAGAGTCATAGTTTTCAGATCTATGACACCTATGGAGTCAGGCTGCCATTCCCTCCGGCTTGCCGCTGCGGGCTTTGAGCCAGTTGGCAGGGGTCAGCGTGATGGCGTCCTGGGCGAGCATGCCGGGCAGGCGGGTGAGCACGTCGGCGAGGTATTCCTTGGGATTGATACCCAGG
>JBGTDO010000064.1:0-20266 GCA_041748235.1 Akkermansiaceae bacterium
GAAAGAATTCGCATCACTCGGAACCGGGGGAGGAAGTGCCATGGGTTCGAATGATGAGGGGAACGCGCGCAAGCTCACCCGTCTCGCCACCGAGTTCGCTGGAGTTCCCTTTGTTGAGGAAACTCTAACCGAGATGGCCAAACCTACTGTGGGGCAATGACGAACTTAGAATCTAACTACCCGAGGCTGCGGCAAACGGGTGGCAGGGCACAGGTTCGATCACAGATAAAGGGATCACAGGATCGGTGTGGGAAAGTCGGCAATCTAACAGCCTCATACCGCGACCAGGCGGACGCGCTAACGCCCAGGGGAGCCTCGCTGTAGATGTGGCCGCGCAGCCAGCGGATGAAGCGGACCGTCCTCTGCGTCGCCCTCACGACCGCCCGTCCGATGAAATTCGTGGCCTCCGCGATCGGCTTCCCTTCCCGGTTGCGGCGGGTCTTGCCGCGTTGCATCCCTTTTTCCTTTCCACCACGTCCTCAAGGCCGAGCAGCTCCATTTCCCGTTCCGCCAGCAGCGTCAGGTTGTGCGCGAGGCACTCGAACTGACCGTGCGCGCGTTTCGCCTCCGGGCTGCTTGCCCAGGACTTGCGCTCCTCCATCTTCCCTTTGAGCTCGCCGAACACCTTCTCGATGTCCCACCTGCATTTGTAGATGATGACGAGCTGGTGCGCGGGCAGGGTCATCTCGTTGGTGAGGTAGGTGTAATGTGTTCCGCCGCAGGGATCGGTTTAAGTGATGCGGCGAAGCTGGACCCCGTTGGAGGTGCCGACGAGGTGGTCGCCACGGATGCCTTCGTTGCGCGGATCGGCGGGGCCGATGAGATTTTGCGAGCAAACTTCCGTAAGCGTTCTAAATTCGACCCCTTTCTCAGAAGTGCCGAAGTCGTGTATTTGCGCGGGTCATGTTAAAAACATCAGACTCTGCCCCGCCCGACACATTTTGCACCGACTTTGGTTTTGCTGAAGTTGAGTTTCCCCGAATCCCTCAGCCCCGGCTTGTCATTAGCTTTGCCGATGGACTGCAACTGCTGCTTTGCGACAACAGTGATATTGGCTTGGCTGCGGAACTCATCGCTGCCATCCGCTCTAGCCAAAAACGCCAAGTGGAAGGAGTTACCCGATGATCAACTTCGCTAGCGCTGCTCTCAAGGTTTACCTCGTTGCCGTTCCCACCGATATGCGCAAGTCCTTCAATGGGCTCTGCGCCATCGCCCAAGATCACATCGGCGAATCCCGGCTTCACGAAGCCCTCTTTGTCTTCTGCAACAAACGCAAGAATCGTCTCAAAATCCTCTACTACGATAGGACTGGACTATGGGTCGCCACCAAAAGACACAGGTTCCCTAAAAGACACAGGTTCCCAGACAAATAGAGATACAGGTTCCGAGATACAGGTTCCAGACACAGGTTCCAGACACAGGTTCCCAGACACAGGTTCCCAGACAAATAGTGCGAATTCCAGCCTTCGGTCTCGGCATGACCTCTGATGCCTCCCTGACCGGGGTGATCCGGCAGTTCATCACGGATTTCATGGCGATGCCGAGTGGTGCGTGACTCGCGTAGATTCGGGCGGTTCGTGGTCCGCTAGGAGCACACGGTGCCGGGGCTCCCTCCGCACCGGCTTGCCTCCATCCGCGATATTGTCTCGGAGCCCGGCCGTGGGATGGGTTGGCTAGGAGCATTGCGATGGCCAGGGTTTCAGTCGGGCTCTAAACTGGCAGCTACCACTGCCTTAAGGTGAGACTTTGGGTATGAGCACCGAGAAGATCCCTAAAGGAGCGCAGGTTAGCGTGCCCGGCTGGGGGAAATCAGCTACAAGCCTCGCAATCCTCAGGAACCGAGGCGTTTCCGAGGTTGTGCGTCTTGAATGCGTCCAAGACAGCGTTTATTGCAGCCGACTCTGTGGCTCCGATGGCAGAAATCCCCAAGAGAGTGAATGAAGCCACCCAGACTTTGCCCATCTGTGCAACTTCAAGAGATAATTGGCGACGATTGCTCATTGAAAAATTTGGTTCGCGGGAGAACTACGTCTGAGTTCCTTCCGGCGTCAATAATCTTGATCAAAAAGATTTGCTGTGCAAGCAGATAAGCTCTCCTCAAAACTTGTTCCGCCAATCAAAGTCCGGTGTTTGTGCACCAAAAGCTCCCGAAGCGTGAGAGATTGGCCCGAATTCTGAAACTGGAGAAAGCAGGGTAGAGTCTCAGAAAACTCTCCGCTGATACTGGTGAACATGAGAGGAAATCCACTGAACGAAAAATCGGAGATCGTTTGTCTGTAACACTCTTCAGTCGGACAAGTGAGGCATACAAGCAACTGTTCCGCTGTCAAGGATGGCGGTTGGCTTCTGGATACAACAAGAAACAGGGTGGTGTTCTTCGGATCCTGGATGTTTTGAAACAACTTTGTGCCGCCGTAGATCTGTTGAGCGAGTCCGTTGCAAATGGCACCCGTTGACCTTCTTACTTCTAGCGGGGCTTTAAGCAAGTTCTTGAGGGCTGCAGAAGTGCTTTCTGCAGATTCTGTTTTCACATCTTTCCACTGTGTGAGCCATTCTTTACACTGGGAAAAGACCTGCTCTTTTGAGACCAGTTTCTCGAGACCCAAAAAACCTTCGGCGACCACCACATCGTGACAGATTCGGTGGGGGACGCATCCGAGAATATGGATTTCCTCCCGATAGTGACCCAAGGCCTCCTGAGCAGGTCGTACGTGACTTCCGTTGGAGTTCAAAAACGGAATCACGGCTTTATCTGCGTTGCCGTCAACCAGCCGTCGCAAAACGTCCTCAAACGAGCCCTCGACGAAATCCAAGGAGTTGTTTGCGAAGTGCTTCTTCGCAAACTCGTGGCTGAAACTGCCTTCCGGTCCGAGGCACGCGATTCTCTGGTTTGTGGAACTCATTATGCTTCGAGGAGGGTTCGGTTCGGATGGTCAGATAGCTCTCTCTTTTGACTGAGATGGCTGCCGAAGCACATCTTTGGCGCAACGGCTAAAATTTCCTAATTCTAAAATGCCCAACCGACCGAAAAGTTTTCTCTTATGCACTACATGCAGCATCGGTGATCGCTCAGGGCCCAATATGGATTCAGCAACAGATCGATCCATGTTTGCCACGCGATTTAGACACAGGTTCCCAGATAGACACAGGTTCCCAGGTTCCCAGACAAATAGTGCGAATCCCCGTGAATAAAGGGATTCGCGGAACGGAAAGGGACAATCCGGGGCGTGGCGGGCGCCTGACTAGGTCTCGAGTCCCGTGTTTTTCGGGCAAAGACCCATCGGGTAATCGGGCAACAGCAGGCGCCAGAGCAAACCCCGCTCCCGTCACGCCATCTGCTTCCGGGGGCGGCTTGCGCTTCGCGGTATGGTCAAAAGCCCCCAAGGCAGATGTCGCGCCGTCCGCTCGCGAGCATGTTGTCCGGGGGGGGGGGCGCTCGCTGGGCGTTCCGGCCTTCCCTCGGCGAGGCTCGCATCCTCGCAATATAATAGGGCTTCGAGGCAAGATCCGCGTCCTCATGCGGCCTCGAGCAGCTACACTTTATCTCAAATCATGACTACGGGGAGTCCGCGATATACGGATGCTACTCGGTCAATGTGCGGCGAGCCAGTTGGGGCCGGTGCCGTGCTCCACTAGGATGGGAACGGCGTGGGGGAGGGGGAGGGCGGTTTCCATGATGTGGAGGATTTTGGGGAGGAGCTCGGCTTGCTCGTCGAGGTGGAGGTCGAAGACGAGTTCGTCGTGGACTTGGAGGAGCATGCGGGAGTGGTAGGGCTTTTTGCGGAGGAGCTCGTCGATGCGGATCATGGCGAGCTTGATCATGTCTGCGGCGGTGCCCTGGATCGGCATGTTGATGGCGGCGCGCTCGGCGTTCTGACGGAGGCCGACGTTCCCTGAGACGAGGTCCGGATAGTGGCGGCGGCGGCCGGAGAGGGTTTCGGCGAAGCCTTTTTCCCGAGATTCGTGGATGGTGGATTCCATGTAGCGGCGGATGGCCGGATACTCGCGGAAATAGGCCTCGATAATGTTGGCGGCTTCGCCGCGGGGAATGGCGAGGCGCTGGGAGAGGCCGAAGGCGGAGATGCCGTAGATGATGCCGAAGTTGACCATTTTAGCGGTGCGACGCATGTCGGCAGTGACTTCCTCGGGAGCGACTCCGAAGACTTTGGCGGAGGTGATGGTGTGGATGTCGGCGCCGTCCTGGAAGGCGCTGATCATGGTTGGGTCACAGGCGAGGGCGGCCATGATGCGGAGCTCGATCTGTGAGTAATCGCAGGAAAGCAGGGTGCAGCCTTTTCTTGGCACGAAGGCTTGGCGGATCTGGCGGCCTGCGGTGGATCTGATCGGGATGTTCTGTAGGTTCGGGTCTGAGGAGGCGAGGCGTCCGGTGGCGGCAAGGAGCTGGTGGTAGCTGGTGTGGATGCGGCCGGTTTCGGGGGCGATATGGTTGGGCAGCGCGTCGAGGTAGGTGGATTTCAATTTTGACGCCTCACGCCAGGCGAGGATTTCCTCAATGATGGGGTGGATGCCGAGGAGGGTGGAAAGGGTCTGCTCGTCTGTCTTGTACTGGCCAGTTTTGGTTTTCTTGGCCTTGTCCAGGAGCCGGAGGTGATCGAAGAGGATCTGGCCGAGTTGCTTGGGCGAGCCGAGGTTAAACGGTGTGCCGGCATGGGCTTCGATGGATTTTGCAAGTTGGTCGATGCTTCCCTGAAGATCTATGCCGATGGCCTGCAGCGCCTCCACATCGATGGCGATGCCCTCCATCTCCATGCGGACGAGCACGGGGAGCAGCGGAGCCTCGATCTCAGACAAGATTTTGTGCTGCTGTGTTTCTTCGAGGAGCGGACGGAGCTTTTGGGCGATCTGCCAGGTGACATCTGCGTCCTCGGCAGCGTATTCGGCGAGTGTTGCAAGAGGTATCGCCGAGATATCGAGTCCTTTGCTGGCGCGGGATTTGGTGGAGAAATCGAAGAGGTCGCCCTCGGCTTCTGAATTGGAAGCGGCGAGCAGTGGGTTGGAGAGATCGGCGAGTTTGATGGGGCTGTAACCGAGGAAAGTTTCCGCTAGGTAATCAATCGTATGTCGGCGCTCGGGCGCGGCCAGCGCATCGGCAAGCATGGTATCAAAAAACGGGCCGGCGACGTGGATGCCGTGAGCGTGAAGGACGGAGAGGTCGTATTTAAGATTGTGGCCGATTTTTTCCGCAGGGCTGTTGAAGAGGGATTTGAGATTTGGGATTTGAGATTCGTGAAATGGAAGCTAGGTGGCTTCGTGGGCTTTCCAGGAGAAGGCGATGCCTAACAGGTTTGCGCTGTGGCGGTCGGTGGAGTCGGTTTCGATGTCGAAGCAGAAACAATCTTGAGCGGCGAGGGTGTTGAAAAGTTGGGATTGGAGTTCGGGGGTGTTGGCGATGGTGTAGTGGTGGGGGACTTCTTTGATGGACCTGAAGGTGTCGAAGAGGGTAGGGGTGGTTGATGGGGAGGGCTGGGCTGGGCGGATGAAATCCGCCGCCACGGATTCGCCGAAGAGGCGTTTGGTAAGGGTGCGGAACTCAAACTCGATGAAGAGGTTCTTCAAAGTTTCGTCGTCGCGTTGGGATATGATGAGGTCCTCCCATGAAACCTCCACAGGCACGTCGGTGATGATGGTGGCGAGTTCTTTGGAGAGGAGGGCCTGGTCGGAATTCGCCTCGACGTTTTCCTTTTGCCTGCCCTTAAGTTTCGAAGTGTTGGCGAGAAGAGCCTCCACGGAGCCGAACTCGGTGATGAGTTTTTGGGCGGTTTTCGGGCCGATTCCGGGGATCCCGGGGATGTTGTCGGAAGCGTCGCCCATCAGTCCGAGGAGGTCGATGATCTGGTGTGGCTCGGAAACACCCCAGATTTCCAGAAGCTGCTTCAGGCCGATGATTTCGTGGTCATTGCCCTTGCGGCCGGGCTTCCACATGAAGGTGGTGGGTGAAAGGAGCTGGGCAAAATCCTTGTCAGGGGTGACCATGTAGGATTCAAAGCCGTCCGGCTCGGCACGCTTGACCAATGTCCCGATGATGTCGTCCGCTTCGAAGCCATCGATCTCGAGGACCGGGATTGCGAAGGCGCGGCAGAGGCGTTTCACATGGGGGATGGCGGTGGCGAGTTCCTCTGGCATTGCGTCGCGCTGGGCTTTGTAAGCGGGAAATTTTACGTGGCGCGGGGTGGGTGCCGAAGTATCAAAGGCGACGCCGATGTGGGTCGGGTTTTCCTTTTCCAGGATGGCCAGCAGCGTGTTGATGAAGCCGTAGAGGGCGGAGGTGTTGACGCCTTTCGAGCTTCTGATGGGGGCTTGAATGAGTGCGAAATGAGCGCGGTAAACGAGGGCCATGCCATCGAGCAGGAAAAGGCGGTGCATGGCGGATTAGAGCCCAGATTAGAGAGACCAGAAACCAGAAAATAGGGCCCGACCAGGCAGCTGGTAGGAGAAACCAATCACTGCCGCGGTTGAATCTTCTTCACCGCTCGGCCGTGGGGCTGGGATGAGGTTTGTCTTTTCGCGGTGGCTGTTGGTGGTGTAGCTTCGGTTATGAAAAGAATATTGGCCGCAGTTGATTTTTCGAACGCCACTCCGGGAGTTGTGGAGATGGCTGCCAAGATGGCGAGAGCCTTTGGTGCAGAATTGCACTTGCTGCATGTGATCGAGCCGGAGCCGACCTACACGGCATACGGCTTTACTCCCGAGGAATTTCCCGCAGTCCACACTTTCCATACAGAAACGCGGACGCGCGCGCAGAGAATTCTGGATGAGGCGGCGGCGCGGGTGAGCGCCTCAGCTGGTGCCGTCCCAACCGCGCACTTGGGAGACGGCAGCCCGCTGCACGTGCTCGAGGAGAAGGTGGCGGAACTCGGTGTCGATCTGGTGGTGATGGGTTCGCACGGCCATGGTGTGATCGCATCGCTGCTGCTGGGCAGCGTTGCCGAGGGTCTGGTGCGCAAGGCGATCGTGCCGACTCTGGTGGTGCCTGTGGACAGACCCGAGGGAGAGTGATCAAAAATCGCTATCAGGGTAGAGCTCGTGATACTTGATCGCTTCCACGGCGACCGCAGCGGCGGTGCCGAAGATGGTCTCGACGCTGGCAGTGCGGGGAACCTGCGCGGCGGGGCGCGAGAGGCCCAGAATGATCTGGCCGTAGTTTTGCGCACCACCGAGGTGCTGGAGCAGCTTTAACGAGATGTGCGCGGCGTCGAGGTTCGGGAAGACGAGAACATCCGCGGAGTTGCGCCGTTCGGAGTCCGGAAGCTTGATTTCCGAGGCAGTCGGATCGACGGCGACATCAGCTTGGAGCTCGCCATCGACTTCCATATCGAGCAGCTCGTTGGCGACGCGGCCCTTCGCGAGAGCGGTTGCGGCGACGATTCTCTGAGCCTCGAGAGTGGTGGAGGTTCCTTTGGTGGAGTGGCTGAGGAGGGCGACGCAAGGGGTCCTGCCAAGGAAGTGGTGGGCAAGCTTGCCCGTTTCGATTGCGATCGTCGAAAGCTGGGTAACGTCCGGCTGTGGGATCAGTCCGGTGTCGGCTAGAAAGATGACGCGGTCCTCGCCGAGCAGTGGGAAGTGGGGCGCGACCAGAAGGGTGACGCCGAAGATGCGCGGCACGTTCTCCATCGGCTTGATGTTGTGCAGGAGGGCGCGGAAATACGCTGCCGGGATGGCTTGGTTGCCGCCAACGATGGCATCGGCGTGACCGTACTGGACCATCAATGAGCCAAAATAATGCGGCCGGACCACCGTTTCCTCGGTATCAACCTGATGACTGGCGCGGTAGCGGGCCATGTTTTCCACTCGCTTGATGAAGAGCGGCAGGTCGGACGATTTTTTCGGATCAATGATGCGGATGAAGTCGAGAGAAACGCGGTTCTGTCCGGCGAGCGTGCGGATGCGCTCGGGGCGGCCGAGGAGAATCGGGGCGATGGCCTCCAGTTTGACCAACTCGGCGGCGGCTTGAATGACCCGCAGGTCCTCGCCTTCGGTGAAGACCACCCGCTTGGGGTGGGAGCGGAGCTGCTCGATGAAGTGTCGGGTGACGTTGTTGGCCGCGGGTGTGAAATCAGGCATGATGGTGGGAAGGCGGGTGAGCCGTGCAGGGCATCGTGAGCCGTCGGTGATGAGGAATCAACCCCGCAGATGCCTAGCGCTGGTTAAAGCGAGACATCTCCCGTTGTGCCTCCCGCAGCTCGACCTTCTCTTTGAGGTCGTGGCGCTGGTCAGCGTGTGTTTTGCCTTTGCCGACGCCGATTTCGACTTTGACGCGGCGGTTTTTCCAATACATCCGGAGCAGCGGGAGGGTGCAGCCCTTGATGGCGGTCTCGGAGGCGAGCTTGAGGATTTCGCGCTTGTTCAGCAGCAGGCGGCGCGGGCGCTTCGGCTGGTGGTTGAACCACTCGCCTGCCGTTTGCCATGGCTGGATATCGCAGCCGTAGAGGAATACCTGGTGCCCTTCGACGCGGGCGAAGGCGTCGGAGACATTGATCTTACCCGCCCGGATGGATTTGACCTCGGTGCCTTTCAGCTCGAGGCCTGCCTCGTATTTGTCGAGGATGTGGAAATCCCGGCCGGCCTTCCGGTTGGTAGCGATTTCGGCGCTCATCAGCGGGTGGGCGGGCGGCCCGATTTACTGGGGAAGCTCTCTTTCGATGAGCTTGATCTTGCCTTCGATGATTTCGATAAGTGCGATGTCGGCGGCTCCCATGCTCGGCCGTGTTGCGATCAACGGCGAGCGGCCACTGTTCAGCTGGCGGACACGTTGGGAAACAAGATTTACGAGGACGAGGGGATCGGGGACGATTTCAGAAGCCTGTTCAACAAGATCGCTTTTCATAGTGGAGCCGGGAAGTTGCGAATTCGGCCGTGCTTGCTCGAAAGAAACAACGTTCTCTGGATGCTGTGGCAGGGCTTTTTCGCTCAAAACAAATTAGGTGGGACGGTGGCGGGCTGGGTGTGAAACCAGACAACGAGGTTTTGTGCAAGTCCAATCTGGCTTGTGCGGCGAATTCTCACGTTTTTTTCTAAAGCCTTGGCTAGCTGGGCATCATCTCGACGCCGAATTTCCTCAGCAGGACCACGGTCAGCCAGAAGAACAAGGTGGTCAGGACGCAGTTGACCGCAAGGGCGGACCAGAAGGACCAGCTGCTTTTGAGCATCCACGGGAGGATGAGAAACATTGGTAGGGTGGGCAGGACAAACCAGAAGGTGCCCTCGGCATGGCTGGCGATTCGTGCGGGAGGCTGGCCGCCCTGGTGCATCCAGATCATGGCCACGATGGATGTCAGCGGCAGGGCGATGAGGAGAGCGGACAGCTTGTCGCTAAAAAGCTGGATCTTGGTGACTAGGACGATGATGAAAGCCGTCAGGAGTACCTTTACTATATCGATGGGACTGAATGTCAGGATCTTCGTCCATGGCAGGTTGCTCATGACAGTGATTTTCCGCTTCGCCTTTTGTCATACAATATAAAAAGCACGAAAGTTGACCCCCAGCGGCATTTCGCTAGACTGCTGCATATGACTGCCGCGGAACTTGCCCGAAAAATCCTCGACGCGATGCTGGGGCATCTCGGTCTAGCCGCCACGATCGAGATCCAGGAGACGGATGACGGCTCCTGCCTGCAGATCTTCTCCTCGGAAAAGGCTGCGATCATCGGCCACGACGGCGATCGCCTGGATGACATCCAGTACTTGGTGAACCGGATTTTGCGACGGCAGATGCCGGACGCGCTGCGGGTGAAGGTGGATTGCGAGCATTTCCGTTCCATGCAGGAGGACCAACTCCAAGAAGAGGTGCGGGAGCTGGTCGGGCTGGTGAGGACTCAGGGAAAAACATTCCGCATGCGGCCGCTCAACGCGTATTATCGGCGCCTGGCTTACAATGTGATTGCGGAAGAGGAGGGAATCGCGGCTTCATCCCCTCCGGGCGATGACCGCCTGAAACGCATCAGCATTTCACCTAAAAGTTCCCCAGCATCCAATTCATGAAAAAATTCTTCTTCGATTGTGGCACCCGCGACGCCACCGCCTCCCTGAGCCTGCTCTTTTTGCGCGTCGCTACGGGCCTGATGTTGATGATCGGCCACGGGATTCCGAAAATTCAGAAGTATGCCCAGATGAAAGACGGCTTCAAGGTGCCGGACTTTTTCCCTCTGGATCTGATGTCGCCGCCGGTGAGCCTAATGGCGACGATCGGGGCGGAGGTGGTCGCCTCTGCGCTGATCATCTTCGGCTTTTTAACGCGTCCTGCGGCTTTTATCGTGGCGTTCACGATGGTCGTGGCGGCGTTCAACATCCACAACGGCGACCCATTCTTTGGAGCCCCGCCCTCCAAGGAGCTGGCGATCATGTTCATGATTCCCGCCCTCGCCATTCTTTTGGGCGGAGCGGGTTTGTGTTCGGTGGACGCGGCAATTTATAAGGAAGGCCGCCGCCGCAGCAAATGGTGAAGGCCATGGAAACGCACCGCCTCGTCCTGCCCGGCGATCTCAACCATTACGGCTCGCTCTTCGGCGGCCGACTGCTTTCTTGGATCGATGAGGCCGCTTGGATCGCGGCTTCGGTTGAGTTTCCACATTGTCAGTTCGTGACCATCGGCATGGATAAGGTGGAGTTCCGCCATGGGGTCTGCGATGGCACGATTCTCCGGATTCGATGCGAGCGGGCGCACACAGGAAGAACCTCGGTTACCTATGCGGTGGATGTGACGGATGTGAGGAACTCGCCTGATCGCGCAATTTTCACCACCCGCGTCAGCTTTGTCTCGATCAACGACAAGGGCGAGAAGCGCCCGATCTAGAAAAATGCTCCACACTATCGATATTGTGCTGCCGCTGGAGAGTTCCGAGGACGAGACCGCGCGAAAGGATGTGGCAGCCAGGATGCTGAATGTCGATCCATCGCGGATCCAAGGCATCAAGCTGCGCAAGCACTCGATCGACGCGCGCCAGCGGCAGGTCAAAGTGCAGTTGCGGCTGGAGGTGGCGGTGGATGAGCAGCTGCCGGAGGAGCCATTGCCGGTCTGGAGTGCGCCGCCTCTGGGGATGAATCCGAAGAAGGTCCTGATTATTGGGGCGGGCCCGGCAGGGCTGTTCGCGGCGCTCCGTTGTCTGGAGTTGGGTTGCAAGCCGGTTGTGCTGGAGCGGGGAAAGGATGCCTCGGCACGAAGGTTTGATCTGGCACCCATTTTGCGCGAAGGGCGGGTGATCGAGGATTCGAACTACTGCTTCGGAGAAGGTGGGGCGGGGACATTTTCCGATGGCAAGCTTTACACCCGCGCCACCAAGCGGGGTCCGGTGGCAGAGATCTACCGGATCCTGGTGGCTCACGGAGCGCCGGAGAAAATCCTGACAGACGCGCATCCTCACATCGGCTCCAACCTTTTGCCAAACGTCGTCAAGGCGCTTCGGGAATCGATCGTCGCTCATGGCGGCGAGGTGCATTTTCAGGCAAAGGTGACGGATTTTTTGCTTTCCGATCGCAAGCTAGCTGGGGTGATCACTGCGGACGGCCGCGAGTTTCTAGCGGAGGCGACCATTTTAGCCACGGGCCACTCTGCGCGGGACATTTATCAGCTGCTGGCGGAAAAAGGGATTCTGATGGATCACAAGCCGTTCGCGATCGGTTTTCGAATCGAGCACACCCAGCCGTTCATCGATCATCAGCAGTATCACATCGCCGAGGGTCAGTCGCGTCCCGAGCTTCTGCCAGCCGCGCGCTACCGGCTGGCGACCAAGATCGAGGAGCGCGGGGTGCATTCCTTTTGTATGTGCCCGGGAGGTTGGATCGTTCCCGCCGCCACTTCGGACGAGCAGGTGGTGGTGAACGGAATGTCCTTGTCCCGCCGCGACTCTCCCTTCGCAAATTCCGGCTTGGTCACCACGATCGAGCCGGAGGACATCGTCCACATGATTCCGCAGCACGGCATCATGGCCGGTATCGTGTTTCAGGAGGAGATCGAGCGCTCCGCAAAGACAGCGGGGGGGAACAAGGGGCTGGGCCAGGTCGCTCCCGCCCAGCGCGCGGCGGACTATCTGGTGGGCAAAATCTCCGCTGATCTACCCGACACTTCGTACTTCCCCGGGCTGCACTCCGCCCCGCTCCACCAGCTTCTCCCGAAGCCGGTGACCAGCCGGATCCGCCACGGGCTCCGACTGTTTAACCGGCAGATCCGCAACTACGCCTCCTCGGAAGCGCTTTTGTTAGGTTTCGAGACCCGCACATCTTCTCCGCTGCGCATCCCCCGCGATGCGGAGACGCTTCAGCATCCAGAGATCCGCGGCCTCTACCCATGTGGTGAAGGCGCGGGCTACGCGGGTGGGATTGTCTCGGCCGCTCTCGATGGATTGAGAGTCGCCTCGGCAGTTTCGGAAACCGCCTGATCGGCTCCACTGCGGTTTTCTTTCCCCTTGGCTCCTAAGGGAAAAACCTATGGTATGGTGCATCACCAATGACCGATACCGCAGACACTGATTCAGAGAAACCAGCGATCAAACGGTTCGGGAGGATCAGGGTTTACTACCGGCTGCACCGGAAGCGGATACTCGCGGCTTTCGTCGTAATCGCCCACACCGCAGGAGCGTTGACATCGGTTGAGGCCATCATGCAGACGCGCACTCCCCCAGGAGCCGTCGCTTGGGCCATATCGCTGAATCTTTTCCCTTACCTCGCCGTTCCCGCTTACTGGGCCTTTGGGCACACGGAATTCGACAAATACAACGAGGTCAGGGAAGACAGCTACGCAAGGTTCGCCCCGGTGCGGGAGCCTGTCAACGAATCCATTGAGGCCCGGAAATTGCATGATACGCCGGACAATCCTTTCGCCAAGACGCTGGAGTCGTTGGCGGATTTCGGCTTTACCAAGGGCAACGAGTGCGAGCTTCTGGTGAACGGTGACGATACTTACAGCTCGATGCTGGAGGCGATCGACGCCGCTGAGAAATACGTCCTTTTTCAAACCTACATCCTCAGGAGCGACGCGACCGGAATTCGCTTCAAGGACCTGCTACTCACCAAAGCACGGGAAGGTGTCAAAGTTTTCGTCATCTACGACGAGATCGGTTCTCTGGGGCTCGACGAGACATTCACGGGGGAATTAAAGGATGGCGGCGTGCACATTCTGCCCTTTTCCAGCACCCTGGCGGACGGTCGGAAGTACCAGCTCAATTTCCGGAACCACCGAAAAATTGTCGTCGTAGATGGAACGGTGGGCTTTGTGGGCGGCTTGAACATCGGAGACGAATATCTCGGAAAGCACGAAAAGCTCACCCCGTGGCGGGACACCCACATGCGCGTGGCCGGTCCCGCCGCGACTCTGCTGCAGCTCCCCTTCGCAGAGGACTGGCTCTGGGCTGCCGGGGAGGTTCTGGACGGCTTGAATTGGGATCTCCAAGCGAGTGTGAGCGGCGAAAGCACCGTTCTCGTCCTCCCAACCGGACCCGCCGACCGCCGCGAGACAAGCGGCCTGTTTTTCTTGGCCGCCATCAATAGCGCCAAAGAGCGGCTGTGGATCGCCACCCCGTACTTCGTGCCGGACGAGCAGATCATCTCTGCCCTCAAGCTTGCCGTTCTGCGCGGCGTGGACGTCCGCATCATCGTGCCTGACCTCATCGACAGCACGCTCGTCCATTTTTCCTCCCACTCCTATCTCGCCGAAATTCATGAGGCCGGGATACGGGCCTACCGCTTCGATGAAGGCTTCCTTCATCAGAAAGTGATGCTCATTGATGACGACTTCTCCTGCGTCGGCTCCGCGAACATGGACAACCGCTCGTTCCGCCTGAATTTCGAAATCGTTCTTGCAGTGCAAGGACAGGATTTCGCATCGAAAATGGGGGAGATGTTCGATCAGGACCTCGCCAACTCGACCGAGATCAAGAGCAGCGCACTCTCCGGCAAGCCTTTCTACTTCCGGCTGGCGTCGAAGGTCGCCCGCCTGCTCGCGCCGATCCAATAAATAACGCTTGTCCGAATCCGCATGGCCGATTCCAGGGAAAATTTGATAGGTGAAGCTGGTTGTGTCCGTAAGCCACGAGGGGCCGCTGCCTCCATCCCCGCACTTGCCAAGCAAGTGCGCCGCGTTACAATCCCAGAACTAAATGAAGTGCTTCACTTTCTCATCCGCCGCGCTGCTCTGTGGCGTGCTCGGCGCAAACGCTCAGGAAACCGCTGAGACGGCCGCACCTGCCAAGCAGATCAACTTCTTGGAGATTGTGGAGGCGGGTGGCGTGATGATGTTCCCTTTGGCGCTCATTTCCATTGTCGGCGTCGTTCTGATTCTCCTTTACCTGCTGACGATCAGGCGCAACGCGGTGGTCAGCGACCGCTTTATGAACACTGCGGAAGCGATGATCCGCAAGCGCGACTACCTCGGCCTCGTCGCCTTCTGTCACCGCCAGAACGAATCGATGGCGCGGGTGACGCAAAAGACCTTGGATTTTTTCACAAAATACCCGAGCGCTTCCTTCGGTGAAGTCCGCGAAGTGGCCGAGGCGGAGGGATCCCGCCAGGCAGGCTTGCTTAGCTCGCGCATCACCTATCTCGCCGATATCGGCTCGATCGCCCCGATGGTCGGTCTCCTTGGCACCGTGCTGGGCATGATCAAATCCTTCCTCCAAATCTCCGGCGGTGATGTCCAAGGCGTGCGCCAGATGGAACTTGCCGAAGGCGTCTCCGAGGCTTTGATCACCACTGCGGCGGGCCTTATGATTGGCATTCCCGCGCTGGTTTTTTACTCCTTTTTCCGCGGCCGGGTGCAGAAATACATTGCCGAGCTTGAAGCCGCCGCCACCCATCTCATGGCTTTGCTGCATACGCAGGTGGAGCATCAGCGGCCGGTTGAAAAGGAGTCCTACGCACCCTCGCAGCGCACGCGTGAGGATTACGCGATGCCCGTGCCCTCGCCCCTCGGAGGTGAGCGGCCAGATCTACACGGGATCTGATCCCGCCTGAAACCCGACCCAGCAACCAGCGATGAAGTTTTCAAGCCGCCAACCGGAACCGGCCAGCATGCAGCTGGCGCCGATGATCGACATCGTTTTCCTGCTGCTGATTTTCTTCATCGTCACGTGGCAGTTCACCCGCTCGGAGACCGAGCTTTCGGTTTCCGTCCCGACCGCCCAGGAGGGCGCAGAGCCGGAGCGCCAGCGCGGGGAGATCGTCATCAACATCCTCGCCGACGGCACGATCAGAATTGAGGGCACAACGGTTGATCTTCCACAACTCCTCGAGAAACTTGCTTCCATCGCCGCTCAGTTCGAGAACCAGCCAGTCCGCATCCGTGGGGACGGAGGAGTCGAATATCAGCGTATCGTCGAGGTGATCGATACCTGCCAGAAGGCGGGAATCTGGAACATCTCATTCGCGACCCAGCGCCCAACTCCTACCAAATAGAACTCCGGAATGTTCAATCATTCGCAACTCTCTCCGCTCAAGATCTCATGCCTGTTGCTCGGCACACTGGCTCTGCCAAACCACGCCCAAGACGTGCCGCGTGCTGAACCCATCGAGCAGGATTTGAAGGTCGATCCCGGCCAGGATTTTTACCTTCGCGGGAAAAACCTTTACGACTCCGCGCAGGCAAGCGCCGACCTGCAGACACGCCGCGGGCTCTATCTACGCGCCGCAGAGATTCTCTCCGACTATCTAGGCCAGTTTCCAGATCATCCCAACGCGGAGCCGGCGTGGTGGTATCTCGGCAGCAGCTACTACCAGGCGGGGATGATCGACGAGGCGAAACGTTGTTTTTCGACTCTGCTCAATCGCTATGGGAAGGGGAAATGGGCCGCGGCAGCCGCCTACACCCTTGCGGCGGATCATTACAACAAGCGCGAATACGCCTTCGCCGCTCCGCTTTTCGAACGCTTCGCGCAGAATGCCGCCAAGCCTGAGGAGAAGCCTCGGGGAAATCTTTTCGCCGGAAACTCGTACCGTTTCCTCGGGCGCGATCGGGAAGCGATCGCGGCCTATCAGCGAGTCATTGACGATCCTGCCGGCGCACTTTTCCGGGATCAGGCGAAGCTCAGTCAGGCACAGCTTATGGCGACGGGCGGGAAACTTCGGGAGGCCCTGCCGCTTTTCGAGGAAATAGCCAGTTCCGACGCGCCGGTGAAGGTGCGTGGACATGCGGCTCTCCAGGCTGCCGCCACTGCCACCAAGCTGGGTAAAACCGATGTCGCTGACAAATACCTCCGCATCATCCTTGAGACTCCGGGGATGGAGGAGCACCGCCCCGACGCCCAGATCGCGCTGATGGAGAATCACTATGCGAAAGAGGAGTATCGTGAGGTGCTTGATCTTTACCGTTTGAGCAGCCTCAAAGCAGAGGGTGAAAAGGAAGCGATGCGTCTCATGATCGCAGCCAAAGCAATGATAAGGCTCGATCAACCTGCGGAAGCCAGCGAGCTTTTCCGTCTGGTCGAGCGGATGGTGAAACCGGAGAGCGACATCGCTTTCCAGGCCGCATACTACCGGCTCATCTGCTTCTTCAAGATCGAAGGTCGTCACGTGGTCGATCAGGTCGATGCGTTTCTAGAGATCTACGGGAAAATCCATCCCAGGGACACCCGCATCCATACGGCGATGCTGATGAAGGCGGAAACGTTTTTCGCCGAGGATAAAATCGTCGAGGCATCGAAAGTCTATTCCGAGATCGATGGTTCGCTGATAAGTGAGGCCAATCGTCCCGGCTTTCTTTACCAGAAGGGCTGGTGCCTTGCCGAGGCGGGCGATACGCAGGGAGCCATCCGGGCGCTCAGCGAGTTCATCACCAAGTATCCCGATGATCCGCGTCTCTATAAGGCACTTGTGAAACGCGCTAAAGCCTACGTCGAGGCGGGAGAACCCGCCAAGGCCATCGCCGATTTTGATCGGATCACCACGGATGAGAAAGCGCCGGCGGAACTTGCCTCCGTCGCCTGGCTCGAGTCCGCTCGCACCCGCCGCAAGGAAGGCAACATTGAAAACATGCTCGTGCGCTACAAGGGTCTGCTCGCAAATGTTGCCGACCTCAGGGATAATATAAAAGCGGAGGCCAGCTACTGGATCGGCTGGGGTATGGTGAAAAACAACGCACCCAAGGAAGCAGCTCCTTTCCTCAATACCGCCCGAGAGCTCAGGCCCGAGGCCTACAGCAAACACGCGGGGCTGCTGCTCGCTTTGTCGCATTTCGCCGCTCAGGATCCAAAAGCGCTTGCTGAGGAAATTGAACTCGCGATCAAAGGTGAGTATGTTGCCGACGTGCCGAATCAGGCGCTGCAGTGGTCTGGGATGCAGGCTTACAACTCGGGCGATTACGATGCTGCAGCTCGATATCTTGAGCTGGTGGCCAATCATGAAGAGCCCCGCGGCACCCCCAAGGAGGTCTGGCGTTACCTTGCGAAGGCGCTCATCGAAACCGGAAAAGCCAGCGAGGCCCTCCCCGCCGTCGAGAATGTGCTGGAAGTTGAGGATGATCCATCATGGAAGGCCGACGCGCTTCTTGATCGGGCTCGCGCCCTGTATCTCCTGAAGCGATTCGACGAGGCACGGAAGGCAGCAGACGAGGCTCTCGGTCTGCGCCCGCAAGGCCGCACCTCCGCCGGGCTGCGGGTTGTCTCCGGCGATCTCCACGTGCATGAGGAAAAGCTCGGTCAGGCCGCAGCCGATTATCTGACCGTCATCAATTTCCACGAAGACGCCGATCTCAAGCCGCTCGCCATCCACAAGCTGATTCAAGTCCTCGAAGCCCAAGGCAAGGCCGAAGAAGTAGCGAAATACCAAGCGCAACTGGCGGCTGACTTTCCCGAGTGGAAAGCCCCCTGAACTGCGTGCGGCGGGTTTTGGAACGCCGACGCTGTTTCTTCTTCTACATCTCGTCCTCAAGCCCGAGACGATTTATCTCACGCTCGGCGAGCAGAAGCAGGTTGTGCTGGGGTCACTTGAACTGGCCGTGCGCCCATTGCGCGCCCGGGCTGCTCGCTCGGGACTTGCGCTCCTCCATCTTGCTTTTGAGCAGTGTGGAACACTTTCTCGATGTCCCACCTGCACTACTAGACGATCACCAGCTGGTGCGCGGGCAGGGTCATCTTGTTGGTCAGTTAGATGTAACAGGTGTCGTCGAGCGGCCCCCGTATAAGTGACGCGGCGCAGCAGGACGACGTTGCGCAGGGCTCCGCCGTGGCGCGCGCGGCCGTCGGTGGAGTAGATGTCGGAACTGTCACCAGGAAGGCGTAGAAAGATGGCTGATTCTTACTCTTACTCCCGCCGCTATCCACATGCGTCGCCTCTTACCAACTATGATGGTAGTGAACGCTGACAGCTTGTGGTTTCTGCGCCGTCAACTGGATCCAATCATCTCAGTTATTCGAAAAGTATGACTGAGAAACTAAACTTACTAATAATATTTCACTACCTTGTCGAGATTCTCGACTCACCCATGGCTGCGCCCAATGGTAACCTGTCAAACACTGAAGCCATTTAATCAATTATAAACGTAAATAACATAGTTCACTTATGAGACTTCGAAAACAACTGTCTGTTACTTTCTATCTGGCGTGCGCGTTTATCGCGTTCCTCGGGAACTCAATCGCACAGGTTGGCGATGATACCAACGGAGCCGCTTTGGCTTACGTAAACCAAGTCCAAGGACGGTTTCAGGATAGCGTGAAGATCGAAGTTCCGGTTTTTCGGGGCCTAGAGCCGGACTTGAACCTCACTTACGATTCGGGTGCTGGCAATGGACTTCTCGGAGTCGGTTGGTCGCTCAGTGGTGGGTCCTTCATCCAGAGGGGTTCCGACAATGGCGGGACACCGAGCTGGGTAACCAAAGACAAGTTCTACATGGACGGGCGTGAACTCACTGCCAATACCACTCTTGGCGGAACTCACAGCACGAAGTGGCAGTCTTTCCTACGCATTCGGTTTTTGACCGCAACTGATAATTGGGAGGTCACACAAAAGAATGGCGTGAAGTTACTTTATTCGCCCATTTTCACAGGCTCGAGTGGCACGTATCGCTGGGGATTGACCGCGATGACAGACACAAACGGAAATCGTGTGGAACTTGAATACGAGGTCCTGTTAGAGGAGGAGGTGTATCTCGGGAAAATTTCTTACAACAATACCGTAATCAAGTTTAACCGTATTTTTCGAGCGGACAAGTTCAGCTACGCGCGTGGTAAGGGCCTTGGTATGGGGTGGCACAGATTTCTATTGAAATCCATTACGGTCCATACCAGCGGGAGTCTGATTCGGGCGTATCAGATGGGCTATCAGACAAGTCCCGATAGCAATCGTTCGTTGCTAGCTACAGTGCAAGAATTTGGAGATAATGCCGTAGTGGCCACCGACGGTTCCATCTCCGGTGGAACCTCTCTTCCGCCTCGCACCTTCACATACAGCAAAGGTGAGGCGCCCGGTCAATATACCCTCAATCCCCCCGTTTCACTTGGCACCTGGTCCGCAGACGACATGTTCATGAATGGTGACCACAATGGAGATGGAAAGACGGATTTCATCGTTGTCCGCAAACGTAACAACGCGGTCTTTCTTGAAACGGCACTGTCTAATGGTGACGGCTCCTTCAATAAAATATCCCAACAGACTGGCTGGGCATGGACGCCGGATGCGGTGCCCCCAAGGATGATCACCGGAGATGCCAATGGAGATGGGCGGACCGACATACTCTACGCATTTCCCAATGGATCCGGAAGTGTGGACTTTCACGTGGCGTATTCTTCCGGCAATGGGACCTACAACTTCTCAGCCGGGAACATCAGCACAATGCCGTATGCATCAGACCAGATCTGGATGGGTGGCGATGTGAATGGAGACGGACTTACTGACTTCATCTCCATCCGCGCTGCTGCAGATAACGGGATGGCATTTGGCTGCGGAATCAATAAAGGGGACGGGACTTTTACAGTAACTGACCAAATCACTACGTGGGGCTACAGTGAAAAACTCTATCCTTACTTCGTAGGAGATGCAAATGGTGACGGCAAGGCGGACGTGATGTTTGTTAATCCTTTGCCAGGAAGTTCTTCGGCTTTACATGTAGCCATGTCCCAAGGAAACGGGCAATTCGACATGCATGGAGCGAATGTGCCGTGGGCGACTGACGCGAATGTGCGCTGGTTCCTTGGCGACCACAACGGAGACGGGAAAAGCGATTTCATGATGGTCCAGCAGAATCCCACCGGCCTCACACTGCGGACCGCCGATTCGGATGGATCGGGAAGCGGTTATCAACTGACCTCCAAAGACGTCGGTTGGGGGCT
>JBGTDO010000065.1:0-1889 GCA_041748235.1 Akkermansiaceae bacterium
CCCACGTGCCGAGCTCCACGCATTGGAGATATGGATCGGGAACGCGCGCGTGCATGGGCTTGGCGAGCAGGTCGTTGAGCGAGGTGATGTTGGAGAGCCGGCGCGGACTCTTGAGAGCTTTGAAAAAGCGGTCCGGCTGGAATGGCACTCATTTAAGCCACACGGCGTTTTGCTCCTTTGTGGGGATTTTCGCGGAAGACATGCCGCGGGGAGGTTAGCAGAGGAAATGGTTTCGGCCTTCGTTTCAACGCCCGCGGCTCCTGCCTGAACGGCCGGATGTCGATCAGCTTCCCCGCGCAAATCAGCACCACCTCCTCCACCATCTTCTCGTATTTCGTCACATGCCACCAGGGTCCGGCGAAGATCACCTGCGAGGAGGTAACGGTATCGAGGCAGCCCTTGAAACTCATCTCCACCAGCGGCTTGCCGGCTTCCGCCGCTCCCTTCTGCATCATGATGCGCATGAGATTGTAGGCGATCGTCATCATCCTCAGGGTCTTGTGCGCCATCTCCGGGCTCTTCACATGGAAGATTTCCATCCCCATGGTGGTTTTCACGTCGCGGAATCTCAGTTCGATGTCCCATCGCTTCACATAGAGCATCAGGATGTCTTCCGCCGGATAGGCGACCGGATCAAGCAGGGTGGTGACCACCACGATCATCCGCTTTTCCCCGGCCCGGTCTTCGTAGCCGATCTTCACATATCTCAGTGTCATGCTATCCGGCAGGGCCGCCCACTGCGCCTCGCTCAAATCGCTTGTTTTCGGCTGGGCCGCGGGCTTTTCCCATCTAACCAACCGCTCCAACGGTCCGAGGCGCCTGCCTTTCCGCCAGTCCAGTTTGGCGTGGCGGGCCTGGTGGAGGCGCATCGCGGCATGGCCTCCGTTCGCGCGGATCCGTGCAATGCACTCGTAGGAGCAGAAGGCGCGGTCGCCGAGCACAATGTCACCCTCGCCGATGAGTCCGATCAAGCCTTGCGCACCCCGCACGTCATGAAGATGGCTGCCGCTGACATGACCCTCCCAGCCGCCGTTGCTTAAGTTTATCAGTGCGACGACATCCATCACGGGGAAACCGCATCCGGGCTTCTGGCCTGAAGGCTGTGGATAAGCGTTCTGGTTGGCCGCGGTGTCGTCGAGCTGGACCGAGGTGCCGTCGAAGGCTTTGACTACCAATCCGTGCCAGAGATCATCCGGGCGGGTCGCAGCGTGCAGCGAACCGATGATCCGGGTGTCGATCCGATCAAGGAAATCGTCGGGAAGCCGCATCCGCGCCTGGCAGTATCCGCTGGTTCCGCCTTTGGGGCCGGCCAGGCCGGCGGCGACCGACCAGGACTGGATCATGCCCAGCGCCTTGGAGCATGAGGCGTTGCCCTCGATGATCTGGGCGAACCAGGCCCAGAAGACGAGGATGAGGGGAAAATCCCGGATCCGCCGGGTCGGATCGATTTCCGCGAGCCAGGCGGCGGGCAGGACTTTTTCGAACAGGCGGGCGAAGGAAGATGTGGAATCGCGGAGGGCTTTCTTGCGGAAAAGCTGGATAGAGCGTTGCTTCGAACGCTTCGCGCTGCCATGAAGATGTTTGGAAAATCCTGTCAGGAATGGTTCTTTTCGAGTCACGTCTGAAGCTGCCATCCGGCAGGGTTTTCCACCCGCTTTTTATCCGGAAATATCAACGATCAAGGCCCTTAAATAAGCGCCATTCGGCTCTACCCCGGAATTTTCTGGAAAAGCTCTGTATCGGCACTACGAATTGTTAATTTCACTGGCTCAAGAAAATGGCGTCAAAACCCTGAATGATTTTGAGTATTTCGATCCCGACTTTATGGAAGATCTCGGAGTTGAGTTGGAAGGAGAGCAAATTGAATGGCACCCGATCCGAGATGGCAT